>CACZSZ010000034.1 GCA_902783945.1 uncultured Lachnospiraceae bacterium | reverse complement strand
TTATCTGTGGAAATGTGCCCTGAAAAGGGACCTGTTCTGACCGTGTGCGGCGCAGATCTTCTGGACGGCACACCGATCCTGGATATAAAGCCCTATCTGCGCTACGCAGACAGTGTACTGGAAGCTTCCGGCGGATATTCAGAAAAATATGGGGAGCATCTGCTGGATGTGCAGATACCGGAAAAGATCGAAGCCGGGCTGCCGCCGGAAATACTTGCGGCAGTGACCGGGATCCTCAGCCAGGATCCGCGGCCGTCCTATCAGGACGACCCGCAGCGGATCTATGGCTTACGTTATGCGGACAGGAACATCCGCTTCAGAATTGAAAATAAAACGGTTTACGTCGTGGAAATAACCGATCAGTCCATTTCCTGACAGGCTGCCAGTGCGGCTATGGCACCGTCTGCCGCGGCCGTCGTCAGCTGCCGCACAGACTTTGTCCGGCAGTCCCCTGCCGTGTAAATGCCCGGAGTACCGGTGCGGCAGTCTTCCCCGGCTATGATATAGCCGCCGGCATCCAGTTCTGCCCATTCCTCGAAAGCGGTATTGTCCGGCATCTGACCGATTGCAATGAACAGCCCGTCAACATCGATCGTGCTGGTCTCTTTTGTAAACTTATCTTCCACAACGATCGCACGGATCCTGTCTTCTCCCTGCAGTTCTTTGATCGTCGAATTCAGCACGAAAATGACATTCTGTTTGTTCCGCAGTTTCTCAACATCTCTTTCATCCCCTCGAAATGCATCTCTGCGATGGATCAGATAAACGGTCTCACAGATATCCGCCAGGTATGCGGCATCTTCAAGCGCCGTATTGCCTCCCCCGTTTACAGCCACGACTTTTCCACGGTAGAACATACCGTCACAGGTTGCACAATAGGAAATGCCCCTGCCGATGAATGCCTGCTCTTTTTCCAGCCCCAGGGGACGGTTTTTTGCGCCGGTCGCAATGATCACTGCCCTGCACACATACTCCGTCTTCGCTGTCCTGACAACCTTAAAGCCGCCGCGCTCTTCAATCGACAGGGCTTTCTCAAAACGCAGCTCGGCTCCGAGACCCTTTGCCTGTTCATACAGAGCCGTCGCAAAATCAAATCCGGATACATGAGCCATGCCGGGATAGTTTTCCACATCCGGAGAATTGATGATCTGTCCGCCATAAGATAAGGCTTCCAGCATAATGGCCTGTTTTCCTGCTCTCTGTGCATAGATGGCTGCCGTCATACCGGCTGTTCCCGCACCTATGATGATCAGATCCGCCTGTTTTGTTTCCATTACATTTTCCTTTCTTTTATTACAAAGATCACTGTAATCTTACTATACTTTACGGCTCCTTCATCCGTCAATCGGCACCCTTCCCATGCTGCAGAGACACCGGTATCACCTCTGTAAACCTTCTGCGGCAGAATGCTTCAGTCCATCCCAAAAACCGCGCCGGTTTTTCTTTTCATTTCGGAAGATATGCCGCAGCATGCCTGCCGAAGCGCCTGCGCACCCGATGATCAGCAGGATCAGGATAATGGCCGGTCCCCTCGGTTTCGGCTTGTCCGGCACCGGCGGGGGCGTGACCGTAATCTGTCTGAAAAATGGAAACGCGGGCTTAAACCGATACCCGTTTTCCGAAGTCTTCTCATCTGTGTCCAGGATATTGCCGGCCGTGTCTTCCGCCACGATCCTGACTTTCTGTGCAGGTCCCTGCGGGATGGAAAATGCCAGTTCCGCGCGATGCCTGTCGGAAAATGAGTCTTCTGTCGCCATCAGCTTCCCGTCAACAAAAGCTGACAGCCGTGTCAGGCCTACCGTGTCAAATGCCGTCACCCTGACATCTGCCTTTCTGCCGTTCACAACAGCATTTTCCAGCCCCTGTACTGACTGCAGTTCCGGCGGGGATCCGTCGACGGTAAAAGTGATCCCGCCGCCGTTATATTGATGCATTTCAGACGTATTGCCTGCCGAATCACGGCTCGATACATTCAGGCTGTACACTCCGTCTTCCCGGAAATTTTCAGCTGAAATCACATAGTCACAGCGATTCCATTTTTTCTTCTCTTCCGCTTTTCCGGCCGGGTCCGGACTGCCGTCTCTTTTTGTCCCGGCCGTGCTGACAGTATACAGAGCCTGACCGACCGGGGTTCCGTCCCGTGTGATCACAACTTCCCTGGAATCTTCTGCGACTGTATCCGGATTGTATTCTGAAACCACCAGTGCTCTTTCCACAGACTTTACCGTGTTTCCCCGCAGTGCCTGTATCACATCATTGTACGTATACACTGACCCGAAGCGATTAATGGAAAATGCCGTTTCCCGCACATCTTCTTTCCCGGTCCCGTCCATTTCTGTTGTGCGCACCACATACGTACCGTCGTTTTCTGGAAGCGGAGCCAGCAGTGTTTCCCAGTTAAGTTTCTCAGGATCCGTACCGGCAAGCGCCTCTCTGTATATGTATGTAAGATCCTCTTCCCTGCTTCCGCTGTCTGTCCTGAGCAGCTGCACCTGTGTCTGCACCTCTGCTTCTTCCGCTTCTTCCGCCGCTTCTGCCGTTTCCGGCTCCCGTATCAACTCAGTAACACTTTCTGTCAGTTCCTGCGGTACAGTAAATACCTCCTCATATTTTTTCTGGGAAGTGTTTTTTTGGTCAGACGTATACTCCACAGATACTTCCTGTTCAATTCCCGTCTCTTCTTCACATAGATCCTCCCCGCCTTCATCTTCTATAAAGAATTCCTCCGCCGGTTCATCTGCTGCATAAAACTCATCTGCGTCCGCTGTTTCTTCGGCCGTGTCCGTTTCCCGGATCATATCCTCACCGGAAACTGTTTCTTCCCCGCGCGGCCGCGTTGTCAGAAAACTGCGGAGAGCTTCCTGATCCGTGTCTTCATTCCATTCCGTGACATCCTCCGGCTCTGTGAATTCTTCTGCGGAATCCGTGTCCTCCTCTGAATACTCTGCCTGTTCCGATCCTTCCTCCGGATAATATGCGTCCTCCTCCGTTTCTTCCTCCGGATAATCCGCTTCCTCCTCCGGCTCTTCCTCCGGTAACGTCCAGCCGGAAAATTCAAATTCCGGATCTTCCGCAAAGGTCAGATAAATATCTGACTCACCAGGTGTTCTTGTCTCCCCCGGAGGCCGGACTTCTTCGTCATATACATATGTCCAGCCTACACAGGCGCAAAGCCTGTCTGCCAGAACGGGATCCGCTCCGGTCTGTGCACAGATCTGCATCCGGATCTCATCAGTAAGATCAGGGTCCGCTTCTCCTTCTTCCTTTTCCGGGCGGAGTACGATCCGGATCACCGGTTTTTCTGTTTCTTCTGCCGCCTGCAGGGTCTCTGCTGCTGCGCAAAGTCTGGTCATGATCAGCAGGAATACCAGGCAGCCGGTCCGGACCAGTGCAATTGTCCGGTCCGGTCTTTTATCTGTTTTTCTTTTTACGTCATGACAACTGTTGTTCCGCCGCACTCCCATATACTTTCTCTGCCTCCTTCCACTTTTCTATGCTTGCATAGGTGCGCACGATCTGTTTCCTGCATTCCGCACAGTCCTGAAGTATTTCTTCACGAAGTTTCACTAATGTCTCGCGTTTCACCGGCATACCGGACGTCTTTTCCTCTATATTCTGCAATATCTGCAGGACGGACTCCTGCGGGATCCCGGCATCCGCAAAATACTGTCTGTACTCGCCGAGAAGATTCTCCATGCTCTGCAGCAGAGTCAGCTGCAGCCACATACCATCCCCTGTTTCCTGCGTCTCTGTCTCCTCCAGACAAAGCGTGACCGCCTCAAGTATCCTCTCACAATCCCCGGCCTCCGGCTCTGAAATGCCATCCCGGTCATATATGTACCGGGCAAAAAAATCACACAGCCGCACATAATTCCGCACCTTTTTTTCCGAAAGCTCTTCTCCGCCGGCAGGTTCCTCTTCAAAAGAAGATTTTTCTTCCAGACATTTCAGAGCTTCTTCAAAAAACGGCTTTGCCCGCAGCACGCGTCCGCGAAAAGAACCGCTGTCACCGGAATAGGTATACAGATAGGCACGGCCGATCGTAAAACAGAGTTCCGCCCATACTGCTTTGTTCCGGGTCGCATCCGGCGGCAGTCCGGCCAGTTTCTGCTGGAGAACAGCACTGTTATCTTCTGACAATGCCCCCTCTCTGCCGCATGCATCCAGAAGTCCCCTGATCTCCTGTAGGCTGTTCTGTTCCGGTACCGATTCCGCCCGGACAGTTTCTGCCCGGACATCAGGCTGCTCCGGCTCACGGATCAGTACAGCCGCCGCACTTTCGAGAACGATCAGACCGGCCAGAACCGCCGCGCGGATTTTCTTCCTGTCCGGTGCCGGTATATTCCGGATCCCTTTGCTGCTTTGGCCCCTGCTTCTGCCATAGTGCTTTCTTTTTCTGCTTACGGCGTACAGGCTTCCTTTTCTGTTTCCGGCACAGCGTCTTTCTTTTCTGCGGCCGGTCTCTCCCCCGGCTGTCAGTTTTTTTCTGTGCACAGTCTTTCTTTTGTACACTGTTTTCCTCCGCAGATCCTGCATCAGTTCCCTGCAGGATCCATACCGGTCCTGCGGGGAAAATGCCAGACATCGGTTGAGAATGGTATCAAATTCTTTTGAGATTCCCGGAAGAAGTTTCCGGAACGGATGTGTTTTATAAAGATATGGATCCTGATCCGGCGGGCAGCCCGTCAGCAGTTCCGCCGCCGTCATTCCCAGCGAGTAGATATCAGATCGTATATCTGTCTGCGCGCTGCCGTATTGTTCGGGAGGAGCATACCCCTTTGTTCCCAATGCCTCGGTATCCTGCTCCCTGTCGTGTTTATACTCCCTTGCGATCCCGAGATCCAGCAGGATCAGGGAACCGTCCGGTTTCCTGATCACATTGGCCGGTTTCATATCCCGGTAAATAATGGGAGGGTCCTGTCTGTGAAGATATTCCAGAACAGCTGCCAGACGATACATCCACTCGCGGACGATCTCTTCGCTGAAAGGCCCGGCCCGTTTCAGAAGTGCGGCCAGGTTTTCTCCTTTCACATAATCCATGACCAGGACCAGCATGCCGTCCTTTTCCATGATATCGATGATCCGGGGCAGGGCAGGATGATCCAGCCTCTTCATCAGCTCTGCTTCATCCAGAAGTGATGCCGGCCCGGTCACGGCTTTCGGCTTCGGATCATCCTCTCCATTTCCGCTCTCTTCACATCGGATCACTTTGACAGCCCATTGCTTTCCCAGATGCAGATCTGTCGCCAGATATACGACGGATGTCCCGCCTCTTCCAAGCTCATTCTCAATCCTGTACCTTCCGATACATGTCCCCGGTTCAAACAATGCGGGGCCGTCTCTGCCTTTTACCATTTCCCTGCCCGCTCCTCTTCAAGCCGGATTTCCTGCAGACTGGAATGATATTCTTCACGAGCACGGTGAAACCAGCTTTCCGCTGCTGACTTCAGTTCTTTTGCCTGTGTCAGAAGAGCTGTTCCGGGACTTTCCCCGTCCTCTGCACAGACATACTTTTCTTCATCCTCCCGGATCACCGGCTTCCTTCTCTGCTCTTCTTTCCTGTAGGAATCAGCCAGTTTTGTCAGCTGCTCCGCCAGAAGCTCCATCTCGCAAATATGATTCAGCGTCTGGTGGTACTGCAGCTGGACCTGTGCTCTTGTTCGCTGCATGGGGCACCTTCCTTTCCGGATACCCGGAATCTTTCCTGATGCGGACCAGAAAACAGCAAAAAAACCGGACATCCCTCTGTTCAATTGTAATCTGTTCTTAAATGGAACTGCGCAGATGAATTCCCGAACGGGACTGCGCCTGTGGCAGGCAGAACGCCGTACCACGCTGTGTGAACGAAGTATACCACTTCTTCTCCCGGAATGCAAGCGGCAGAAGAAGCGGAAACCCTCTGTATGAACTCATTGATCCTGCGGACTTACTGATCCTGAGGCATGATGGATTTCAGCGTTTTGCTGATCCTGCTCTCCATGCCGAGACGGATCGAAAGCTGCTCTACCAGGATCAGAAAATCAAGGATATTGTCACGGATATCCTTCGGCAGCTGCGCCATCTGCGGCAGGGCAGCTGCCGCGACTTTCAGCTTCCCTTTCCGGATCTCTGTCAGAGTCGTCGCCCCGGATGCAGCAAGAAGCTCAAACAGCGTATCGATCGTCTTTCTCTTTTCCTTATCCGGGATACTCTCCAGCCAGTCCCGGATCTTCATATCCATGAGAATGCTCTGTCCGGAGAGGCCTTCTTTCTGTACGAAATGCGTGCCGGATACTTCCCAGGAAAATCCGTCGTGCTGCATCAGACCGATCTGTGAACTGCTCACGATCTCATAGGCATTATCGTGCGACAGCAGCATGCCGACGACCGACGACTCCGGTACGATCGCACGGATCCGGCCGCGGATCTGTCTGTACCCCCTGCTGTTCAGGAATTTTTTCTGAAATCCGGGTCCGTCATTGGACCAGACAGAACCCAGCCTGTCCTGTATGGCTGCCGGTACTTTTGCCGCAGCATACACGGCAAGATTTCCGCCTTTGGAGTGACCGCCCGTATGCAGCACCGCTCCGGGATACCGCTCGCCGATGTCGGTAAGATACAGGAGCGCCTGCTTCTGTGAAGGGATCTCCGACAGGCATGACAGAAGAAAATCTTCTTTCCATCCGACCAGTTTGTCGGCTGTTCCCCGAAAAGCCGCGTAGATATTTTTCCGGTCCATGTGTATGCACATGGCCGCAAACTGTTCTGCTCCGTCTTCCTCCGTCACGCTGACCATATCCGACAGATACATCTTCCGATACCGCTCGGAAACGGCCATCCTGTAAAAAAGCCACTCAAACGTACTGCCCGCATGCTCTGCTTTCTGCGGCCGTTCCGGCATGGGATGAACAGCAAAATACTTTTCCGCCGCCCGGACCAGAAGAATCTTCCGCTTCCCCGGAGACGGCACAACACCCTCGAGAGGCAGATAGCAGAGGAGGGAAAAGATCAGGTTGTCGACTTCGTTGAACGGGCTTTGGGACAGGGAAAGATCTCCCCTCCACTCCACATATGAAAGAACGGAATCCATACTCTTCTCCCTCTCAGCTCAGACAGTTCCTCATCAATGTTTTCCCAGCAGACTTTCCAGCAGACTCCCCAGACTGGAGGAATCCTGACCGGTATTCTGCTGTGCCGTACCGCCTCCCAGAAGAGACCCCAGAAGGTCCTGCAGACCGGAAGAAGGTTTGGAAGACGAACCGGAACCTGTTTTGCCATGGACCAGAGTTCCCAGAAGGTCTGTTACAGAAGCTGTGCCTTCCAGTACAGAGACCGCCGTTTTCTTTGTATCCGCATCTGCTTTCCGGTACAGCTGCACCAGCTTCTTTTCCGCTGCAGAAAGCTTCAGTTCTGATGAAGAGGTCTTGGATGTCCCGGTTGTCTTTCCTGTTGTCTTCCCCGTTGTTTTCCCTGTTGTTTTTGACGATGCGGTTTTTTTTGCAGCCGTTTTTCCGGACGCGGCATTCAGCAGGGATGTCTGTGTTACATCCAGCGCTTTTGCCAGCGCCTTTATGGTATCCGTATCCGGCTCTTTTTCCCCGCGCTCGATCTTGCTGATATCAGAGGCTGTGAGTCCTTTGACCTTTTTTGCCAGCGCTGCCTGTGTCAGCCCCTTTTCCGAACGTGCTTCCTTAACAAGTGCCCCCAGTTTTTTTGACATGGCCATACTCCTTTCCCATTAATCGTCCACAGACTTTTGCACGGTATTCCCGTTATTCTCATATTCCGGATCCCCGGGCCGCCATTCCTGCCGGATACGACAGCTGTATGCTGACTCAATTCGCTCAGTTTTCTCCAGTATACTACAATTATATTCTTCATGCCAAAACTGATCGTTCAACGCGATCATACTCTCATACCAGACCGGCCATATTCTGCGGCGGTACCCGGAGATATTTTCACGGTTTCAAAACAACTGTCCTTTTTCCGATTATCATGATAAGATAGCAGGCATGAATACACTATTTTCCTGTTCAACAACATCCGGACCTGATTTCAGTTCCTTTTCTCTCATAGTAGATATCCGTGAGCCGGAACTCTATGCAGAAGGCCATCTCCCAGGAGCTGTCCGTATTTCCCGCGACATCCTGCTGGAAGCAGACCGGGATACTCTTCCTGCTCTGTTCGGCAACAGTCTGTTATCCGGCGGATCTGCACCGTCTTCCGGTCTTCCGATCCTTGTATACTGTACCTATGGGATATTGAGTGAAGAAGTTGCAGAACATCTGCAGGAACTTGGATATTCTGCCCTGCACCTGGAAGGCGGATACGGAAAATGGCTGGCACGAAAGATCCTGTCCGAATCAGAAGAAGCATCACAGACCTCCCGCCGCGAGGACATCGAAAGCAGTCTGCGGAAACGTTTCAAGAAAGAGATCACCGGCAATTTCGTCAAGGCGATCTCCCGGTATGAACTTGTCAATCCGGGCGACCATGTCGCCGTATGCATCTCCGGCGGCAAGGATTCCATGCTGATGGCCAAGCTGTTCCAGGAGATCAAACGACGCAATAAATTTCCCTTTGAAGTCACCTATCTGTGTATGGATCCCGGCTACAGCAGTACCACACTGGATATGATCCACGCCAACGCCCGACTCCTGGGGATCCCGCTGACGATGTTCCAGTCTCATATTTTTGACGCAGTCGATCACATTGAACACTCGCCCTGCTATCTCTGTGCGCGCATGCGCCGCGGTTATCTCTACAACAAGGCTAAAGAACTCGGCTGCAATAAAATTGCACTTGGCCATCACTACGACGACGTGATCGAAACGACACTGATGAGTATCCTGTACAGCGGCCAGGTCCAGACCATGATGCCCAAACTGCACAGTACAAACTTCGAGGGCATGGAACTGATCCGCCCGATGTATCTCATCCGCGAAGACAGCATTAAAAAATGGCGGGACACAAACGGACTGCAGTTCATCCGCTGCGCCTGCCATTTTACAGACACCTGTTCCCTGGAAGGAAAAGGAGATTCCAATTCCAAGCGTCTGGAAGCCAAACACCTGATCGCCGACCTTAAGAAAAACAACCCCAACATTGAAGGAAATCTCTTCCAGAGCATGCAGAACATCCACCTTGACGCTGTACTCGGCTACAAGCAGAATAATGTGCGGCACAGCTTCCTGGATGACTATGATTCATGATGCATGACATAT
>CACZSZ010000033.1 GCA_902783945.1 uncultured Lachnospiraceae bacterium | reverse complement strand
GAGCCGCTCTCCAACCTGGATGCGAAGCTCCGCAACCAGATGCGTGCCGAGATCATCAAGCTGCGCAAGAGGATCAATACAACATTCATCTACGTCACACATGACCAGACCGAAGCCATGACACTCGGCGACCGGATCGTCATCATGAAAGACGGCTACATCCAGCAGATCGGCACACCGCAGGATGTTTTCAATCATCCGTCAAATCTGTTCGTAGCCGGATTTATCGGCAGCCCGCAGATGAACTTCTTTAATGCCGAACTGGTCCGTGAAGGAAATATCTATTCCGTGAAGCTGGGCGGCCTGAAGGTGCAGGTCTCTGAGGAAAAGAACGCACGTCTGCTGGCCAAAGACGTACAGAGCCAGCCGATCACGCTGGGCGTTCGTCCGGAGCATACTCTTATTGCCGATCAGGGTGTGGCTGCCCGCGTAGACGTCAGCGAAATGATGGGATCTTCCATACACCTGCATGTATCTGCGGAAGGCAAAGATGTGATCATCGTTGTCCCGACCGTTACCATGAAGCAGCAGTTCCACATGGGAGATGAGATCTGCTTCTCGTTTAACGGGGAAGTCGTACATCTCTTCTCAAAGGAAGACGAGACCAATCTGGAGTATTGATGCTTCTTTCTGACAGAGAGACAGAATACGAGATCCGGCAACAGAAAACAGAATAGAAAGACAGTCTTATCTGTCCGAAGGCAGCTGCGATTTCATCAGGCAGCTGCCTTTTCTGCATAATTGCATATTTCAAAAAATGTGCCGCAGTACTGATATTGTCATATTATTATGCAGAAGATATAATGATTACAATGTGAAACGAAATGCTCTGAATTACGGGAATTATAGCAGTAGGAGGAACAGTATGTACAGCAATATCGGTGGAAAAATCAAGGGACTGGCGGTTTTTGTCTGCATTGCGGGAATGGTCGCAAGTATATTCGGCGGATGGTATTTTGCCTCCACAATTGGGCGCAGCATGGCGTATGCATACGGCTATGGCTATTACGGTGGCGGGGATATTACCGGAACGCAGGTGGTACTTTTTATTCTGTTCGCAGGTCTTGGATCACTTTTTTCCTGGATGGGATCACTCAGTCTCTATGGATTCGGCCAGCTGGTCGAAGACACGGATCAGATCCGTTCTGACATGAAAGACCTCAAGGCGGATGTCAAAGCGTTATCCGTGCAGAAACCGGCCGCTCCGGCGGAATCCGGGGCGGGCACTGTTCCGTCTGGCTTCACTGGCGTACCGGTAAAGGATCCCGACCCGACGATAATGGCAGGCGAAGGCACGGTGCCGGAATCCGGAAATGCTTCATCTTCAGGAGCACCGGTCGCCCCGTTAATGACAGACTCTCCGCATATCATTCAGTGTCCGGAATGCGGAATGAAGCAGATAGCAGGCAGAAGCAAATGTGCCCGCTGCGGCACGGCATTTCTGCCGGAGGCTGCCCGGGATACACGGATGCCTGAAATCATGAACAGGAAGCCGGAAGAAAATATTTGTCCGCAGTGCGGAACGAAGAACGAAGACGACAGCCTGTTTTGTTATAAGTGCGGTACCAGACTGAAACCGTGATCTGACACGCTGTCCGGCAGGTCAGAGAGACAACAGAAAAAACGGGAGGCAGAATGCGGAAAAAGGAGCGGGCGCTGGAAGTGATCCGGCGGCTGAAAGAAGAATATCCGGATGCGCATTGTACGCTGGCGTACGAGGATGCGTGGCAGCTGCTCGTAAGTGTGCGGCTCGCGGCACAGTGTACGGATGCCCGGGTCGACCAGATCACACCGGTGTTGTATAAAAAGTATCCTGATGTTGCAGCGCTGGCGGCAGCGGAACCGGAAGAAATCGAAGAAATCGTGCGGCCGTGCGGTCTCGGCAGGAGCAAGGCGCGAGATATTTCCAAATGCATGCGGATTCTTCATGAACAGTATAACGACCGCGTGCCGGAGACATTTGAGGAATTGCTTGCTCTGCCGGGTGTCGGCAGAAAGAGTGCCAATCTGGTCATGGGAGATGTCTTCGGCAAACCGGCGATCGTTACGGACACGCATTGCATCCGTCTCTGCAATCTGATCGGACTGGTCGACCAGATTAAAGAACCGGCCAAAGTAGAGCGGGAACTGTGGAAGATCATACCGCCAGAGGAAGGCAACGATCTCTGCCACCGGTTTGTTTTGCACGGCAGAGCTGTCTGTGTGGCACGGCGGCCGCAGTGCGGAAGGTGCTGTCTGGCAGAAGTATGTAAACATGCGGCAGATGTTCTGACAGCCTGATGAGGATCGGATAACTATGGAAATAAAAGAATTGATCAGGTCAGCTCTGGCGGCACGGAAGACTGCCTATGCACCGTACAGTCAGTTCCTGGTAGGAGCGGCGCTTCTATGTAAAGACGGTACGGTCTATACCGGGTGCAATATTGAAAATGCTTCGTATCCGGCCGGAAACTGCGCGGAAAGAACAGCCATCTTTAAGGCGGTATCGGAAGGGAAAAAAGATTTTTCCGCCATATGTATCGCAGGAGGACGTGAAGGGGAAGTTTCTGAATACTGTCCGCCATGCGGGATCTGCAGACAGGTCTGCGCCGAATTCTGTGATGCGGACACATTTCAGATCATCCTGGCAAAGAATGAAACGGAGTACAGGATATATACATTGGGAGAACTGCTGCCCCTTGGCTTCGGTGCCGCTCAGTTGAAGGCAGAAAACACGAAATAAACGAAAAAACATATATACCCACAGCAGAAGTTTTGTGATACACTAAGAACGATGCTCATCCGGACTGGTCGGCAGGCATATTTGCCGATGCTCCCGGAAAACGAAAAAAACACGCTTCGGCAGTATTGGTCTCCAGATACGATATGGAGAGATCAGATAGAAGAAGTAGGACAGAAACCGATGAAGAAGAACAGATCACCACATCATACAGCTTATATTCTGGCGGCATGCATGCTCATTTTTTCGGCAGTTATGCTGACCGGGTGTGCCGGGCAGATGGAAAATCTGTTCACACGGCCCCAGAAGGTCACCATTGAGCATAATGCGACGGTGGAACCGACACCGACTCCCGAACCGACTGAGACACCGACGCCGACACCGACACCTGTCCCGATTCCGACAGAAGCACCGGAGACAGGCTCTTCTGTGGAAACGTCTTCAGCAGGCAGTACTGCTGCAGACGGTACAGATACCACAGCAGGCGGAACAAATACCACTGCCGGACAGAACGGTAAGGAGGAACCGGAAAAGGCGGAGCTCCCCGAGGGAACACTGGAGCCGGTCGGCGTTACAAAAGAAGAAGCCGAAGCTGCGGCAGAAGCCATGCATGAAAAAGTGATCGAGGCGGCCAACGACAGGCTGGATCACGGTTACTATTCCAAAGAAACACTGATCGCCGGTCTTGTGGAAGACGGCTTTACGTGGGAAGAAGCAACCTACGGTGCAGAACACTGTTATATTGAGTGGGGATATTAAACACAGAAAGAACGGTCAGAACAACAGTATAGCGATCAGGAAACAGACCGGCTGGTGGAGCAGATAGATCCAGATGCTCTTCCGGCCGATTTCTGTCAGGAAAGGAATGTACAGGTGCGCCGCTTTCTGCCAGGAGGGGTGCCGCATAAAAATGCGGTTTCCGAACCAGCCGCAGAGATACAGGAAGAACCACGGCAGAAGGGGGAAATAATCGGAAGAGCGGAATCCCGGATACGGAAAACCCAGCGGAGTCAGCAGTTTCGTGGTGTACAGGGCTTCCGGGAGACGGATCTGCAGGAGAGAACCAAAACCCAGCATTCCATTCTGGACGTTCCGGAAGAGCAAAAATAAAAGAAAACTGATCAGGATCCCGGCATAAGGCGGGATCTTTTCTGTCAGATGATGCAGCGGGATCATGAGCAGGACAGCGCAGCCGATGAAATTCAGCACTCCAAACCAGATCACTTCCGAAGGCATGACAAAAAATGTGACAGCAGTAACAAGGAGACCGCACAGATTGAGCACAATTCCGCGGCGCAGGTTTTTTTTCTGTCCCCATGGCCAGACAAAACCGGAGATCAGGATGAACGACCAGCAGATCGTCTGCTGCCAGATGTGCGTACTCGTACGGGAATACCAGCCGGGATCCCTGCCGAACATGATGAGAACATCGTAGGAATAATGAAACAGGATCATGCTGATGATCGTTATGCCCCGGAGAGCGTCGATCAGGTCATAACGGGAAGTTTTTATCTCAGAATTTGTCATATTCATGGGAAAATAATACTCCAAAGTGAAGAATTTTCCAATGGTTTCTGAAGCAGAAACAAACCGGAGGCCGACTTTTTCGCAGGGCAGATCAGAGATTTTCTGGCTGATTTACAGGTTCAAAAACAATCTTTACGGAACTGAGACTGCCCGGCTGTACATACAGCGGCCTTCTCTCCGTTCCCATATCAACTGTGAGAGGGCGTGTGCCGGAGTTTTCTATAAAAACGGGACAGTTGTCTGCAGCCAGTGAGGGGACCAGAATCCCGGACCGGGAAGAGGAAGAGCAGCAAACGGAGAGCTGTTTTCCCTCTTTCATTATAAATCTGGCGGAAGCTTCAAAATATGAGGCACCGTTATCTTCAAACTCTACCTGATCTTCTGCGGCATAGGCAGTCCATTTCAGATAGGGACTGTCGCATCCGCACCAGTTCAGGAATACGCCTCCGGTAAGAACGTTATCTCTCAGAAGAGAAAGATAACGCTGTTTCCGGTTTTCTGCGATCTCTTCTGCAAGTGCATCGGCATCAAGCTCTTCAAGCAGAGCGAGAGAACTGCTTTCCAATATATATTCGGCCTTACGGCAGGCGTAGGCGCTGTTTGCCGTCGCGAAATAAAAGCGATCCTCTGTCTGGTACCAGCATGATACAAAAGAAGTTGAGATCTGAAGACCGTCCGGAAATCCGCTTCGTCCGTGAATATGCCCTTCCAGGGCGATGCCGTCGCTCAGATCTGTCAGTCTCCAGTGATTTAATGTATAAGCGTCTGTCAGAAATTCTTCGGGAATCTCTTCCTGTGCTGCCGGTATCGTGTTCCAACGTAACTCCTGATACATTTTTGTATCTCCTTTGCAAATGTTCAAACAGCCGGAAGTGTTCTGCCGGTTTTCTTCAGCTGAAGCCAGTATACACCGTGAAGAAAGAACTATTTCGTACATTTTTCAGGAGGATACGGCTGCAGCGGTCAGGTATCAGCGGGAATGCGGCTGTTTCCGGAAAGTGTGTCCTGTGCGTAGTTCTGCAGCCGCTGCTTTGAAGAGGTGTATGCCTCTTCCGCCAGAACAGCCGGCTCGATCACTTTTACGGAAGAACCGAACAGGCGCAGCCAGGCACGGAATGAACTGAGTCCTATGATATCATCCTCGTAATACCAGTATCCTGTGTCTGCGTTTTCATACAGCGAGGCATACAGACGGCGGGAAATATCAGAACGGATTTTATTCAGCACGTTGGCCGTGTTTGCACTGATCCGGATCTTTACATGACAGATCGAGTCACTTCCGTTGGGGGAAAAGTCAGCTCCCCAGTAGTACGGCATTTTCTGCACGCGCGGATCAGCGGGATCAGAGGGCGGAGCCTGCCGCTTTACAATGCGGATACTGTGCAGAATACGGTCCAGACGGAAAGAATCGATTTTGCCGCCGCGGAAAGAGAGACAGTAATAGAGGCTGTCAGTCGCATTATAGAGAAGGAATCGCGGAGCGATTTCCACATCTTCTGATTTTGCCGCGCCTGATTTTTTGTAACGGAAGTGAATAAACCAGCCGTTTTGTATAGCTTCCTCCGTTTTTTCCGCCCGTTCCAGAACTTCCAGAGAAACAGAAGAAGGAATATCCTTTACGAGAAGATCCTGAATACCTTTTCCGAGAAACAGATTCCGCTCATGAGGTTCCAGAAACAGCAGACCTTCGGAGTATTCCTGGTCTGTCGGGATGGCCGTATCCAGAGAAAGGATCTCATGATCATACCGGGATGAGTTCTGATCAAAGGCGGAGAGAATCTCTTCCGGATAAAGACGGATACCGCAGCGGTGCAGCAGGGCAAGATCCATACGGGTCTGTTCCGGAGCAGTCTCCGTAATCTGTGCGATCCGGGCTGCGGTCATGTTTTCACAGGAAAGAAGAGAGATCAGTTCTGTGATCCGGTTGAAAATGGAGTTGTCAAAATCATTATTCATAAAGGTCTATTACTTTCCTGCTGGTATACAGCATCATATCTTTCAGTTCCTTCGGTTCTTCTGCCAGTGCGTGATGTCCGAACCGCCGTAAATACCGGGCAAAATCCGGAACGCCGCGCAGCGTATCCGTATACAGAATTTCAGAGTCGTTGTTGATGAGTTCCAGTTTGGAATATTTTCGCATCTTATGCAGGTGTTCGATTTTTGAGGCAACAAACGGAACATTTTCAAAGCGGACCCGTACAGTGACGGGCTCTTCGACAGAGAGAGAGAACATCTCTTCTTCGATCCGGTAGAATTCCGGGTTCTTATAGCAGTAATTATGAGAGTTCTGCACTTCGATCCGGTCCATCTGTATCCGGTCCAGTGCAATGATCGTATTTTTTTTCTTTTTGTCTTTTCCCAGCAGATAAATGCGGCTGGTCTCTACAGAGTAAATGATAAGGCCGGAAGAGAAGGAACAGGTCAGGTGTTTTCCTGTATTAGTCACATACGGAATGCTGAGGGCATGGGTAGTATAGGGGAATCGCTGAAATTGTTCCAGCAGTTCCAGCTGCACGGCTGACAGGGTGTTCTGTTTTCCGGTATGCCGGGCGTAGGATTTTTTGACATCAAAGGTACGATCCGGAATACTGTGGGCTATTTTTTTCTCTATCGTATTGTAGGTACTGATCAGAATACGGGAGCCGGAATCCATTTTTTTCTTCTGGGAATAATACCGCGACAGTTCCTCTCTGGAGGCGGGATACAACATGTAGGAATAGTACAGATATTCACCGTCCTCGGAAGAGGAGGTCACAAAGCCCTTGTCCTGCAGCGCTTTTAAATCGGCATGCAGTGTGGATTCCCCGCAGCGGAGGGATTCTGACTGCAGTTCTTCGAGCAGTGATTCAAACGAACGAGGAGCCGTGCAGAGCAGTGCCAGGATATACCATTGCCGGATATGGACACTGTCCAGTTTTCCTCTTAAGATTCCGTTGGGAAGCGTACTTTCTGCTTCCGGATCATAGGCATAGTATCCCCGTTTGGGGCTTGTCAGTACGGAAGTCTGGGCATTGATGGCATTGATGTCGTCTGACAGAGAAGAGCGGCTAAGTGATAAAGCCGCGCAGATGACTCCGCTTTTTACAGGTCCGTTTTCTTTAATAAAATCGATGATCTCCTGCCGGCGTTTTGCCTGTCCGGCAGAATTCTGTTTTCCTTTTCCCATTGATAAACCGATCCGTGCAGTGCCGGGTTGACGGGGACAAAAGCTCTGAATAACAAGAAACAGGACTTTGATAAGTTACCTTCAATATATCATGGAAGAAGAAAAAACGCACGAAATGATCACAAACAGTACCTGCAGTTCAGTTTAGTATTATGACAGAAGTGTACATTTCTTTCCTTTTACATATTTGTTATAATAGCAGTTGCAAATACAACCATAAGACGGAGGGCCGGAGCATGGCACAGCATACAAAGATCGATATTAACCAGTATATCGGAAAACAGATCCGATGTTCATGCGGGCGCATTCACGAAACGACAGTGAAATGCATAGATATAGCCCGCGGAGCAGCCGGGCGTCTGGCCGGGCATATCCGGGAACTGGGTTACACAAAGGTTTTTCTGGCAGCGGACGATAACACCTGGAAAGCAGCGGGAAATGCAGCCTGGCAGGCGCTGGAAAAGGCGGGTCTTGCCGGAGAAAAGTGGATCTTCCACAGAGACAGCGATCTGGTGCCGGACGAACAGGCAATCGGTGAACTGGAAGTGGCGCTGCCCATGGACGCAGATCTGATCCTTGCAGTGGGCTCCGGTACGATCAACGATCTGTGCAAATTTATCAGTACACGGAATCACAGAGACTATATGATCTATGCCACGGCGCCGTCCATGGATGGCTTCACATCGACGGGTGCAGCACTGACGCTGAACCATGTCAAAACTACGGTGGACGTACTCGGGCCCGTTGCCGTGATCGGCGACACGGAGATCCTGGCGAACGCACCGATGGAAATGATCAGTGCCGGACTGGGCGATACGCTGGGGAAATACACGGCTTTGGCAGACTGGAAACTGGCGCACCTGATCAATGGAGAATACTACTGCGAAGAAATCGTGCGCATGGTCGAGGCGGCGCTCGCCAGCGTACGCGGCCTGAGCGGGAAGCTTTCGCAGCGCGACCCCGATGCGGCGGAGGCGCTGACGAAGACGCTGGTCCTGACCGGTCTGGCCATGACGTTTGCGGACTGTTCCCGGCCGGCTTCGGGTTGTGAACATCATCTTTCCCATTTCTGGGAGATGCGGTATCAGATGGAGGGCAGAAAACCGGTTCTGCACGGCATCAAAGTGGGTATCGGCCTGGTCACTATCCTGAAACTGTATCATCAGCTGGCTGAAGAAAAAATTGATTTTGCGGCGGCCCGGAAGAAAACCCGCGACAAGGCAGCCTGGGAAGAAGAGATCCGCAGAGAGTACCGCGATGCGGCGGAAGGAATACTGAAGCTGGAAGAAAAGGCAGGAAAGAACAACGAAGAAGACAGGCAGAGACGCCTGGACGTGATGGAAGCGAACTGGCCGGAGATCTGCCGGATCATACGGGAGAGCCTGCCGGCGACGGAAGAGGCAGAACGGCTGCTGCTTTCGGCGGACGCCCCGGTCAATCCCGAACAGATAGGTGTTTCACCGGACCTGACCGGGACGGCTGTGCGTCTGGCCAAAGAAGTGAGGGACCGCTTTACAGTACTTCAGATCCTGTGGGATCTTGACTTGCTGGACGATTATGCAGAGACAGCCGTAGATTATTTTACAAAAGGGCAGCCGGTCTACCGGGAGTATCAGAAAAAACAGATCAAAGAAAAAATCGGAAAAATCCGCTGTTTTGTACTGGATATGGACGGAACGATCTATCTGGGCAATGAGCTGTTTCCGTTTACAAAAGCATTCCTGCAGAAAGCACAGGAGACCGGCCGAAGATGTGTTTTCTTTACCAATAATTCGTCCAGAAACAAGCAGGATTACCTGGACAAGCTGGCGCGGATGGGAATCCCTGCCGAGGCGGAAAATATGTATACCTCTTCGGAAGTCATCGCTGAGTTTCTGCAGGCGGAACATCCGGACGCTGTCTGCTATGTGGTCGGTACGCCCAGTCTGGAAACGGTCCTGCGGGAAAGCGGCGTGAAGCTGATGGAGGAGAACCGTGCGGCAGACAGAACAGAACGGGGCTCGGAGACGCCGGACATCGTGATCCTGGGATTTGATACGACACTTACGTATGAAAAACTGGACAAGGCCAGCCGATTCCTGGAGCAGGGAGCCATCTTCTATGGTGTGCACGAAGATCGTGTGTGCCCGGTAGAGGGCGGCCATATGATGCCCGACTGCGGCTCGATCGCGGCACTCCTGCGTACAGCAACGGGAAAAGTCCCGCGCTTTTTCGGCAAACCGGCCAGGGAAACGCTGGACTATGTCGTCCGGCACACGGGCTGCAAAGAGGAGGAGATCGCGTTCGTGGGCGACCGGATGTACACGGACATCGCCGTCGCAGACGGATCGGAAGCGACCTCAGTCCTGGTCCTTTCCGGCGAGACAAAACGCAAAGAACTGGCAGACTATCCGTATGCTCCTGATGTGACTGCGGAGTCGCTGGAGACACTGACGGAACTGCTGTAGAACGAAAACATGTAAGAAAGGCGGTATGTAACATGAATACACTTACATTTCTTGACGGCGCTTTCGGCACCAGGATCTGGGACAAGACGGGCGAGAGCAAGCCGGTCTGGATGTACAACATCCTGCGACCCGAGGTGATCCGTGAAGTGACAGAGGAATATGCAGCGGCGGGTGCACAGATCGTGCAGGCGAATACTTTCGGAGCGAATCGTATTTCGGTGGAAAAGAGCAGCGATTATACTGTGGAACAGGTCGTGACGGCGGCGGTCCGCATAGCGAAAGAAGCGGTACAGGG
>CACZSZ010000032.1 GCA_902783945.1 uncultured Lachnospiraceae bacterium | reverse complement strand
CATGGAACTGTTTCTGCTGAATCAGGGCATTGAACCTGTTTTCTATGAATGTGAATACGGTCAGTATGAACAGGAAGCCATCTTCCCTTCCGAAGAACTTCTCGCCTTCGGGCCGGATCTGATCTTCCTGCATACTTCTTCTCGGAATATCAAGCAGTGGCCCGATATGAAGGACTCCAAAGAGCAGGTCGAAGAAAAACTGCAGCAGGAGCTGACCCGCTTCCGCACGATCTGGGAGGCTCTCCGCGACCGCTTCCACTGTCCGGTCGTCCAGAATAATTTTGAGCTCCCCATGTACCGTCTGATGGGCAGCCGCGACTGCTGCGATTACCGCGGCCACAGCAATTTTATATCCAGACTGAATCAGGGCTTCTATGCTTACGCCGATACGGCGGAAAGCTTCTATATTCATGATCTGCAGTATGTATCTGCCGATTACGGTCTCCGGGAATGGCTGAATCCCTCCTACTGGAACATGTATAAGTACTGCCTGTGTTTCGAGGCGATCCCGTACTATGCCTTTTCTGTTTCGAACATCATCAAATCGATCTTCGGACGCAATAAAAAGGCTCTTGCCCTCGACCTGGACAATACCCTCTGGGGCGGCGTGATCGGAGACGACGGGGTGAACGGCATCGAGATCGGTCAGGAAAACGGTGTGGCACAGTCCTACTATGAATTCCAGACCTATCTGAAACAGTTCCCGTCCATCGGCATTCTTCTCACCGTCTGTTCAAAGAACGAAGAAGAAAACGCGCTGGAAGGCCTGCGGCATCCGGATGCCGCACTGCACGAGGAGGATTTCCAGATCATAAAAGCCAACTGGGAAAACAAGGACCGCAACATTGCGCAGATTGCGGATGAACTGCAGATCCTTCCCGAGGCCATCGTGTTTGTCGACGACAATCCCGCCGAGCGGGCGATCGTCGAGGCTCAGCTTCCGGGTGTCTGCGCCCCGCTGATGGACAGTGTGGAAAACTATATTATCAATCTGGACCGCAGCGGATTTTTCGAAATCACTACATTCAATGAAGACGATCTGAAACGGAATGAAATGTATAAGGAGAATGCAAAGCGCAGTGCCGCACAGGCCAGTTTCGCCGATTACGGGGAGTATCTGAAGAGTCTGCAGATGGATGCGGTCATCGAAGATTTCATCCCCCTGTACATACAGCGGATCACACAGCTGACGAACAAGAGCAACCAGTTTAATCTGACGACCCGCCGCTTTACTCCCGCAGAAATGGAGGAGGTATGGAAGAGTCCCGATTATATCCGTCTGTACGGCAAACTGGTCGATAAGTTCGGCGACAACGGCGTGGTCTCCGTCGTGATCGGAGAAAAGGATGCCGGCACACTTCACATCCGTCTCTGGCTCATGAGCTGCCGTGTCCTGAAGCGGGATATGGAATTTGCCATGCTGGATGAGCTTGTCGCACAGTGTGTATCCGCCGGTATCCATACGATCCGCGGTTACTACTATCCGACCGCCAAAAATAAGATGGTGCGTGATCTCTATGAACGCTTTGGGTTCACAAAGGTTTCCGAGGATGACGCCGGGAATACGGAATGGACTCTGGAAACTGCCGGGTATACACCGCAGAACCGGTATATCCGCGTGAATGAGATATCTGGTTGACCGCCGGTATTTGTTCCCACGGCTTAAAGTAGAAACAGAAAACTGCACGGAACACGTCGCGCTCAGTTGCTTCACTTCAGTTCTTTCTGTATCGCGCCTGATTACTACAGTCGTTTTTGTATTGATGCGCCAAGATTCGGCGCAGACGGCGCGAACAGAGAATTCGTGAAGCGCCCTCGCCTGCTCCTACCGTTCCTGTGCATGTTTTCTGTTTCTTCTTTTCGCCTCCGGGTACAGATTCCCGGCTTCTCCGCCGCGCCCGATGCCTTTTCAAAGGCGGCCGCATTGCTGTCTTCCTGTGTGCAGCGTACAGATCCTCCTGAAGGTTTAGGCGATCCCTTTGTCTTGTCTGGCAGCATACAGTTCTTCCTTAACCGTTTCCGGAGTTGTCCTGGCAAGATATCCTTGAAATTTATTAACTACACTGAAATACCGTATCTTCGGCCTTATATGTATAGAGATCCGCATACCAGCATTTTGCATCCGGAGCAGGACTTTTCGAGGCTCGATCCTTTTTCGTGAACTGTCGTCTATAAAAGGCATCGGGTGTGGCGGAAAAGCTAAGATCATATCTGTCAGTAAAAAAAACAGAAAACATGCACAGGAACGGCAGGAGCAGGCGAGGGCGCTTTACGCATTTTCTGTTCACGCCGGAAGCGCCGGAATTTGGCTATTCACAAGAGCAGCAACAGGCAAAAGGCCAGGCGTGATACAGATAAAGCTGAAGAGAAGCGCCCTCGTGCGACGTGTTCCGTGCAGCTTTCTGTTTCGCTTATAAACGTAGAGGACAGATCCCGGCCCCGGGGAATAAAAAAGGACCATCGCTAATGCGATAGCCCCTGCTTGTTTTTTCCCGATCTATTCCGCTGTTTTCTCAGCTGCGCTGTGCGATCAGGCCGACCATCTCGCCGACATTTTTCATGGATGAAACTTCACCCATGGTAAAGCGCACGCCAAACTCGTTTTCAACAGCAGAAACCAGCGTGATATGCATCAGGCTGTCCCAGTCCTCGATATCATCGGCTGTTGTCTCTGCAGAGACTGTGATATCGTCGTCATCAAATACCTCGCGGAAAACTTCATTCAAACGCTCATAAATTTCCTGTTCCATGTTATCCTCCCTCTCTTTTTTCTTATGTAGTGACCGGATGCCTCTGTGTGCACACGGCACAGCCTCATCCGAAAGCTGCCTTTATTAAAAAGTCCCTGTGATTACGCGTTGTTCCGTGCTCCGCACTCTGATTATGTCACGGATTGTTTCGTGCTGCGCACTCTCACAATCCTCCCGTCATTCGCATTTCCGTGGTGCTTTGGCACCACTTCATGCTCATGCCGGGACGGGTCATAAAGCCTTTTTCCCACTGGCAAGCAAGCTTGCCGTGGTCTCAGGCTTTTGACCCTGACATAATCACATGTCCACGTGATGGACTTCGGGTGTTTCCTCCGTGATCGGGAGGAATACGTAGTGGTTTTCTATTGCCCATGACAGGTAGTTGTCGATGGCATCGACGGACGTCCTTTTCAGGTCGTGACATAGAACCATCTTGGGTTCTGCCACAGTCGTCTGGTCGACCAAGGCCCAGTATACATCGTCTGAAGTATATTCATCATTGCTGTCGTAACTGTCGATCGTCCAGTCGTAATACTTCAGACCGCGTGCTCTCATTCCCGCTACCAGCTCTCTCCGCAGCTCGTCATTCATGGTGATCAGATCATTGGAACTTCCGCCCGGGTACCGCATAAACGATGTTTCGGCTCCGGTCTGTTCTTTGATGATCTCTATCTCCTGATCCAGATCATTCCAGAAGGCTTCCGAGCTCTCATAGATAAGATCGTAGTTGTGCGACGATGTATGCACACCGATCGTATGTCCGCGGCGGTATTCTTCGCCGATCAGATCTCTGCTGCCAGGATTTGTATCTGTCACAAAGAATGTAGCTTTGACATTGTGGCTGTCCAGGATTTCCAGCAGTCTCTCCGTGTACATGCCGGGGCCGTCGTCAAACGTAAGGTAGATCACGTTTTTGTCACCCTGTCTGGCCAACTCAGGCCGGTTTATAGCCACACTGCTGACAATAACCGTACGGCTGGCTTCCGCCTCATTGCCGGCGCTGTCCTGCACACGGTAGGTCAGCTCATACTTGCCGTCCCGGCGCATATTGACTTCGCCGAGGATCTCGACATTAGCCGTAATATCGCCGTCCTGATCGTCTGTTGCCGTAAAGCTGTCCTGCCACTCATCTCCCTTGCGGACTACATTCACGGACTCATCCAGTGTGATCACGGGAGCAGTGCGGTCCGGTATGATGACTGTCCTTTTGACTGTCGCTTCCTGATCTTTGTGCTCCGCATGATAGGTAACCTCATATGTCCCGCACACGCGGTTATTGATCTCATGTTCGGACACGACCGGCACTTCCTTGTCGCCGAAATGCAGGATCGATCCTCTGTATATTGCTGTAGCTCCCGGATCCTGATAGGTTTCCCCAATTTCCAGATACAGCGGGTTGTCTCCGGACAGGGTGATCGTCAGTGAATAGGTGTTGAGAAGCAGCAGGATGAAGAAAATCCCTGCTGCCGCGGCAATTCCGAGTATCGTGTACCGTCTGCGCAGCATCTGACGTCTGTATGCTGTGCTTTTCCTGTTCCGGGCTCCTGCCTGCTGTGCACCGGTGTTTCTGCGTCTGCTTCTGCTCCCGGTCTGCGGCTTTCTTTTCTGTACTCCTCTGTCTGTCCGGCGTGTTCCGGCAGTTCTTTCTTCCTCAGAATCTGCTCTGCGTGTCTGCGCCGATTTTCCTTTTCCGGAGTCCGCTCTGCGTGTCTGTGCAGATTTTTCTTTTCCGGAGTCTGTTCTGCGTGTCTGCGCCGATTTTACTGTCGGCCGTTCCACCGGACGGCTCCGGTCTGTTTTTTCCGTCTCCCGCTGAGGCCGGTCTTCCGACCGCACCTCCTGTTCAGCAGATAAACGCGCACGTCTGGCTGAAGGACGCTGCCGCCGCTGTCTCTGCGCCGCCTGTTCCCTTTTTTTCTGCGTGTTCTCTTCCTGTTCTTCCCTGCGTTCAGCCGTATGCTTTACATAGTCAGGATCGAACCCCCGGGTATATTTGGCGCGATAACTGCCGGCATCGTCCCCGGACCAGGACCAATTATATTCGGTTCTCTTGTTCCGTTCGTCTGCCATTCTTTTTTCTATAATATGCTAAAAGCCTGTCGCACGATGTTCCGTATGATGCCTTTTAATATGTCAGACCGTCCGTTACGCAGCCGTCGCCGGCCGGATCCATATATACCGGCTCAAAAGAAGGTTCCTGCACGACCGGTTCCTGATATACCGGTTCCTGCACGACCGGCTCCTGTGCGACCGGTTCCTGAACGACCGGTTCCTGTGGCGCCGGTTCCTGTGGTGCCGGTTCCTGGGCTGCCGGCTGTGCCGCCGGTTCCTGAGCTGCCGGCTGTGCCGCCGGTTCCTGAGCTGCCGGCTGTGCCGCCGGTTCCTGATACACGGGAACATCATATACGATCTGACTCTGGTCATAGGTTATCTGTTCCGGTTCAAATGACATCTCTTCTGCCAGCTGCTTTTCCATCAGCTCCGCTTCCTCGGTGTTGAACTCTGTTCCCTCAGCCAGAGACGTATAGGTAATATACAGAACTTCTTCGCCCTGACACACCTCAGCCTCTTCCGCATCACCAAACGGGAAACTGTGCAGTTCCTGAACCGTCTCATCAGCAAACGTCACCTGTATGTTATAGATCGGCCTAATAAGCGGACGGTTTTCATCCACTTCATTTTCTGCCTTGTTGGCCTCGATGACCGCTGCCGCATCATAATACAGGATCCGCTTCTCACCCTGCACGAACACATCCTCTTCTTCCAGCATGTTCTCCGGATACTCGTCTTCCTTTGATCCTTTGACTGCGATACCGGTAATATCTTTTTCTGTACTGTTCGTCAGCTTTACGGCAAAAATGGTCTCACCCTCTGCCTTCTCGCCGATCGTCTTCAGTTCCGTCTCCTCCGCCTGATCCTGAGCGGCCGCAGGAGCTACTTCCTCCGCAAAGACTCCGTACCCGCCTGCTGTGAGCAGGAAACCGGCCAATGCCGCTGCCGTCATGGTTCTGATCAAATTCTTTTTCATAATGATTTCTCCTTGCAATCTGTATTCATGGGCGCCGGACAAAGCCGATCACTCAGTTCATGCGCTGGCTGTTATAATATCCCCATCCGGACCACCAATAGGCGTTCATATATCCGTTTGCGCCGGTCTCATGTGTATAATCCGGATCGCATACATACGTTGTCCCGTTCATATCGATCTCGACCCAGGAATGGACTCCCATTCCGCCGGCAGCCATCGGCACATATCCGAACATCCAGTGTGCGTCATAACCCAGGGCTTTCGCCATCTCATAGAAGCAGGCTGCCATCACATAGCAGTCACCATTCCCGTGCTCAAATCCGTATGTGGCAAAGAATCTGGCCCCGTAGCTGATGTCCTGCGGCAGGCGGTAATACGGCATGGAAGCAGACCAGATAAAGGCCTGTCTCAGATCCCAGCCGATCTGATCCAGCCGCTGACATGCCAGCGGATATTGATCCCGGATCGTCGACACGGAAAACGGATCTTCCGTACTGCCGGGAGCTTCACTCCCTTTCGGAAGCAGTTTGATCTCTATTGCTTCCATGCGGTAGGAATAGCCCTGCGAACCGGCTTCTGCACCGTTCTTTGTCCATCCTCTCCATCCGAAATTCTGAACGTGAGTACGGTACCAGATATCATACTTGAAGAGCATCTCTCCTGTCAGACGGATCTGCAGAGCTTCCAGACGTCTGCTCTGACCACTCGTGCCGGCCATTTCACCGTCCCTCACCCAGTCCTGCCAGCCGATACCCTGTACATGTGTGCGGTATTCGATGCTGCCTCCGACGTCCTGATTCTGAAGCATAATATGCAGGCCTTCCAGCCGCTTGCTCTCGCCGCTTGTGCCGCCGAGCTCACCGTCGCCGACCCAGTCCTGCCAGCCATACGTCTGAACATGAGTATTGTAGATCACTTTATGCTCATTGAAACCGACGTCGCTTCCGCCCTCATTGTTTATGAAAGAACTCACTGCTCCTGCGATAGAAACCGGTGCCTGACTGCCTTTCGGCAGGATCATGATCCTGATCCCTTCCAGCCGCTTGGAATACCCTGCCGTACCGGAATTCTGATCATTTCTTGCCCAGTTCAGCCAGCCGTAATTCTGAACATGCACACAATAGTATATATCATATTTTGAAGCGGCCTTTCCTGTCAGCCGGATCCGGATCGCCTCCAGGCGCCTCGACTGTCCTTCTGTTCCCGACATCGCGCCGTCAGCTACATAATTCTGCCAGCCGATCCCCTGCACGTGTGTACAGTACTCAACACCGAGATCTTCTACTCCGGAAACCTTGATCCGGATGCCCTCCAGCCTCTTGGACTGACCGGAAGTACCACTCATCTCACCGTCTTTTACATAATCCTGCCAGCCGAACGTCTGCACATGTGTGCAATATGACACGACCGGTATTTCCAGCTCGTCCGGTTCCTGTTCCAGATCCTCTTCCGGCTCGACAGATTCTGCTTCCTCCGCATCCGTTTCTCCGCTGTTCTCACCGTCATCCGTCATCACGTCCGTTTCCTGCCTGTCCGCGGCCGTTTCTGCCTCTTCTTTTTCCTGCTGATCTGTCACAGCAGGCACAGCTGCCGTTTCCTGCTCCGTCAGTTCTTCTGCCGCAGACATAAAGACAGGTACCTGTTCCACCTGCTCTTCTGCAGCAGACACGACGGCAGGTTCCTGTTCTTCAGCATCGCCGGCTGTTTCGGAAACTTCCGTATTTTCCTGAAGCAGCGCTCCGCTTTCTTCTGTGCTGATAAGCTCTGTTTCGCCCTCTGACATCTCTGCCGCTGCGGCAGGCAGTGCCGTCATCACACAGGCCGCTGCCAGAACAACCGTCATCGCTTTTCTGATCCACGCACTTTTCATTTTTCTTTCTCTTTTCGTAAAATGCTGTGCCAATATTTCTAAAAAGCTCCGCAAGGCTTGTACTCAACAAAACCTTGCGGAGCTCTGCGCGGAGAAGGAGGGATTTGAACCCTCGCGCCGCTATTAACGACCTACTCCCTTTCCAGGGGAGCCCCTTCGGCCAGCTTGGGT
>CACZSZ010000031.1 GCA_902783945.1 uncultured Lachnospiraceae bacterium | reverse complement strand
GAGATCCGGAAGGATCTCGCCGGTTTTTTTAAAAAAGTCGGCGGCGCAGCAGAAAGAACGTACAATGTAATTGCTGTTTTTCAGGGCGATCGACTCGATTTCCCGGATACTGTCGTCATCTTCCACGATATAGATCAGGGCCACAGGCGGTTACTCCTTCTTGCTTTCATCCTCATGTTTCGGCGGGGTTCAAACCCGTTCGCCTGCCGGCAAGCCAGCTTGCCGCAGTCTCCGGGGTTTTACCCCTGACAGTATCACTTTACAGGAATATCGGAGAGAGTACAAGCCACATTGATCGCGTGGTCAGAGCAGCGCTCCAGTCCGGAAGCCATGTCGGTGAAGATCACACCGCTGACAGGCTGGCATTCGCCTTTCATGAGACGGCGGATATGTGCGTTGACAATGCGGTCATATACGTCGTCGACCTGCTGCTCAAGGGATTCGGCTTCCGGAATGCGGTCAAATGTTTCGTTTTCAAAAATCTCCAGGGCGCAGTCGATCGAGTGCATCGTGGTTCTGGCGAGATCCTGAAGATCGTTTAATCCGGCTTCGGAGATCACGGCTTTCCGAACTTTGTACTGTCCTTCGTACTCGGCGATGTTTTCGGCATAATCAGAGATTCTCTCTATATCGGAAGCGGCCAGCATCATCTGTGAGATCTGCGACAGCTCATGCGGTGCATAGTCCATGGAACGCAGCGCGATCAGCCTTTCCATAATTTTGTCCGTGAGAATATCGACCGTGGTTTCCGTCTCTATGACGGTCTCGGCCAGACGGTCGTCCTGGCGGAAGAAGCAGTCGATGGCATCCTGCAGGCAGTCCCGGGCAATCTTTCCCTGACGGGTGATCTCCAGCCGGGCGTGAAGCAATGCAACCGAAGAAGGCAGGTCGCCGGTCTGCACCATATACATGAGTTTCCGGTCGGCAATCTTTTTGTTTTCTTCCGGGAGCAGCGGGATGATTTTTTCCGACAGTGTACAGATCTTTCCGGCAAACGGAAATTCAATAAGAACTGCGATAATGGCAAAAATGGTGTGAGTATTGGCGACCTGATGCCCGATACTGTCCGGTGTCAGGTTCTGGATCATGGTCAGGAAGGACGGAACTGCCGTGATCAGGGCAAGAATGATTCCCGCGCGGAACAGGTTGAAAAGCAGATTAAGAACAGCGGTGCGTTTTCCGTTCCGGTTTGTCGTAAGGGAAGCCAGGATGTTCGGCGTGACGGAACCGATGGCGGCACCGATGATCAGATAGACCGCCATGTTGTAATTGATCAGGCCCTGCACTGCAAAAGTCTGGAAAATCACGACGGATGAAGAGGAACTCTGCAGCAGAGCGGTAAAGGCCACGCCAAAGAGGATGGCCACCGCCGGATTTTCCAGACCGGACAAAAACGTAATAAAAGCAGCACTCTCCGAGAGAGGGGCAATGGCCGATTTGATGACCGAGATCCCGAAGAACAGCATACCGAATCCCATAATGATCGAGCCGACATGCTTCAGAGTGTTTCCTTTCAGGAAAAGGAACATGGCGGCACCGAGGAACAGGATCAGCGGTGCATAGGCACCGAGATTGAAAGCGGTGATCTGGGCGGTGATCGTTGTACCGATGTTGGCACCCATGATCACACCGATAGCCTGCGTCAGCGACATCAGCCCGGAATTGACAAAGCTGATCACCATCATATCCGTAGCAGAGGAACTCTGGATAAGCAGTGTCACGGCTGCACCGATCAGCACGGATATAAAACGATTCGAAGTGGCATGATCCAGGATCAGCTTCATTTTGTCGCCGGCTGCGTTTTTAAGACCGGACGACATGATACTCATGCCGTACAGGAACAGTCCCACACCACCCATCAGAGAAAAGAAACCCAATATTGTCATGAATAAATACCTCCTCCGCGGTGTCCCGTCTGAAAACCGGCCAGAGAAGAGAGAAGGCAGGGGCTCCGCAAAATCCGAATGGCAGGCAGCGCTGCGGCAGCGCCCGGGCATGGAACAACGCGAAATCGACTTTTTGAAGAACAATTTGACAATATTATAGAGTAATGATGTAAAAGACGGCATGCGGGATATGTAAAGAACGTGTAAAATATGAAAACGGTATTTAGCGGTTTACGAACAGCCGGGGATAGGGCATAATGAACAATTAAGGTAATTATTCAAATTCGGAAAAGGCAGGAAAAAGCAAGGCAGGTATGAAACAGATATGAAATTCAGACCATGTATTGATATTCATAACGGCAGGGTAAAACAGATCGTGGGCGGATCACTGCGGGACAGTGCCGGCACAGTAAAAACATTGCCGGCCGGCAGTCAGGGCGCGGAGCCGGCAAGTACGGCCGCGGAAAACTTTGTTTCTGAAAAAGAGGCATCCTGGTATGCTGAGTTTTACCGGGAAAGGAACCTGACCGGAGGCCACGTGATCTTGCTCAATCCTTCCGGATCCGAAGAATATGCTATGACGCTGGCGCAGGCAAAAGGGGCGCTGGCGGCGTGGCCGGGCGGTCTGCAGATCGGCGGAGGCATCACGGCAGAAAATGCGGAAATGTTTCTGGAGGCAGGCGCCAGCCACGTGATCGTCACTTCCTATGTGTTCCGGAAAGGCCGGATTGACAGAGAGCGGCTGGACAGACTGGTACAGACTGTCGGAAAAGAGCATCTGGTGCTGGATCTTTCGTGCAGAAAATGGATATATGACGCGGAACAGAAATGTGAAAAAACGGAGTACAGGGTCGTTACAGATCGATGGCAGACTTTTACGGAAGAACGGATCACGCCGGAGTTGCTGCGCGAGCTTGGAAATTCCTGCGATGAGTTCCTGATCCATGCGGCAGATGTGGAAGGAAAAGCGGCCGGGATCGAAGAGGAACTGATCGGTCTTCTGGCGGAAGGCACGGAAATCCCGGCGACATATGCCGGCGGGATCGGCAGTCTGGACGATATCCGGAAGATCCGGGATGCCGGCCGCGGAAAACTGGATTTTACAGTCGGCAGTGCACTGAATCTGTTTGGGGGCCGGCTGCGGCTGGAGGATGTGCTGCGCCAGTGTGACCGCAGCTGACTTCCGGCAGACGTTCAGAAACGGATCCAGAGGCAGCGGAAAGAGCAGACAGGAGGAATGTACATGCAGATCCGTCCGATCCCGCAGCAGCGGGTCATTGAAAAAATGGATGAATATATGAGCCGGCGCGACTATGCCGGCGCGGAGCGCCATCTGCTGTACTGGCTGGAAGAAGCGATGCAGGGCCGGGATCTGCGGGGACAGCTGCTGCTCCGGAACGAACTGATCGGGCATTTCCGGAAGACCGG
>CACZSZ010000030.1 GCA_902783945.1 uncultured Lachnospiraceae bacterium | reverse complement strand
CGGGATTACCTTTTTGATCAGCTCATACTGCTCTTTGCTGGCCCGTGTCCCGAAAACTTCTCCGTTTGCCTCCAGCATTTTCTGATAGATACTGACCAGATATTCGTCCGGCTTGCGGCTGCAGTAGATCACCTCCGGGAATCCGGAACGGATCTCCCGGTGTGTATCAAGCTTGGCATATCCCAGCTCTTCAAAAGGTTCCCGGCTGAAATATGCCTGCGCTTCTTCCACCGGCAATTCTCCGCTCTTTACTTTTTCCAGTATCTCCCGTGTATTCATATCCGGGCATTCCTCCTGCTTTTCCTTCCAGTCAGATACATCTCCGCATTCTCAACGCATATAAAAAAGCATACGTTCTCGTTCTGAGAGAATGTATGCCTTCATGGAATACATATATATCGCTTATGACTACAACTCCGGTACGCCGGTTAACTTTTCACTTTATAAATGACATCAGATCGCCCGGCTTCAGCCGCGGCCCGGACAGCTTCTGCTGACCACTGTAGTAACTATATCATTTTACTGCATTTTTGTCATTTCCAAAAACAAATCTGCTTATTCTGTTTTTGTATAACAGCCATTTATCGCTTTTTCGCTGTCTGACGGTACATACGGCTTAAAAACAGGATGCCAGTTCTTTCTTCAGCTGTTCCACTGCATTGGTGATCAGATGTCCCGTATTGAATTCGTCCACCCCGGCGATATAGTTGTCACAGTTGCAGAACGGGATCAGGATCCGCTTGGCAGGAGACTGCGCCACGGCAACGGCCATGGCCGGAGTGACTTCACCGATCATGGAATCTGCGATCACAATACCGATCGGTCCTATAATGATCTTCGCCTTCCGGCAGGCTACCACGACAGAATTCTCCCCGGTGGCCGCTTCATCGGCACCGGCCTTTTTCATGGCTGCCATTGCGACGCTGTTCGTTCCGACAGCAATAATATGCACATCCGGCAATTCTCTCCTGACACGTGTGATCAGCTGCTTTCCGAGCCCGCCCCCCTGTGCATCTATGACCAGTATATCTGCCATGTTTTTCTCCTTCCCGCTTTCTGATGGACCAGCCCTCTGTCATGAATCTGTCTCTTTTCTCTGCTCCAGTCATGGCTGTACGTCCTTATCATAACAGGTTCGGCGACGGAAATACAAACATATATTACTGACGTATTGACAATACTCTTTTGAAAAACCTATCATATAGCTGACCGCGTTATTTCCGGCTGTTTCGGCAGCGGCATTTTCCGAAAGGAGATCGTATGGAAATCCGAGAGCTCATCGAGCTGGCAAAAACTGTGCGCAGTGATATCGTCACCATGACAAACAAAGCCGGGTCCGGACATCCGGGCGGTTCTCTGTCGGCAGCAGATCTTATGGTGGCGCTTTATTTCGGCGATATTCTGAAAGTCGACCCCAAAGATCCCGACTGGGACGGCCGTGACCGCTTTATTCTTTCAAAAGGCCACGTGGCTCCGGTCCTTTACAGTGTGCTGGCGAGAAAGGGTTTCTTTCCTGTCGAAGAATTATGGACACTCCGGCAGCTCGGAAGTATCCTGCAGGGGCACCCCCATATGGGTTCTGCCCCGGGTCTCGACTGTTCCAGCGGCTCCCTTGGTCAGGGGCTTTCCATCGCAAACGGACTCGCCATCGGTTTTAAAAAGCAACATAAAGATAATCGTGTCTACTGCCTGCTCGGCGACGGTGAACTGCAGGAAGGACAGTGCTGGGAAGCCGTCATGACTGCGTCACAGCACGGACTCGACAATCTCTGTGCGATCGTCGACTACAACCGCATCCAGCTCGACGGTACACTCGCTGAGATCAAGGAACTCGGCGATCTTGCGGAAGAATGGCGCAGTTTCGGATGGAATGTCATTTGCCTGAATGGTCACGACATGGAACAGATCATGGACGCTTATCACAGAGCACAGGCCTGTAAGGGCAGGCCTTCAGTCCTGATCGCCGACACGGTAAAAGGCAAAGGCGTATCCTTTATGGAGAATGACTGCAGCTGGCACGGCACGGTTCCGGACGACGATCAGCTCGCCAGGGCGCTTGCCGAGATCAACGCCTGACTGTTTCTATAAATTCCGATAAACAGGAGGTCCGAATAATGAACAGTGTTCCGATGAGAGATGGCTACGGGCAGGCACTGCTTTCCCTTTGCGAGAACAGAGACGATATCATGGTTCTTGACGCAGACGTGGCAAAGTCCACCCGCACCGTCTGGATCCGCGACAAATATCCCGAAAAATTCATGGACATGGGTATCGCCGAGCAGGACATGGTGGGTACTGCGGCCGGGCTTGCCCTTTCCGGCATGACCCCGTTCATATCCACCTACTGTGTCTTTCTGGCAGGACGGGCATGGGACCAGATCCGCACGACCGTCTGCTACAATAACCTGAATGTGAAATTCGGCGGCGCGCACGCCGGCATTTCCGTCGGCCCGGACGGTGCGACGCATCAGGCTCTCGAAGATGTAGCCCTGACCCGTGTTCTTCCGAATATGACCGTCATCGTCCCATGCGATGCGGAAGAGACAAGAAAAGCAACGCTCGCTGCCGCTGCCATGCAGGGACCGTGTTTCATCCGTTTCGGCCGTGAAGCCGTTCCGGTCGTGACAGACGAGAATACCCCCTTTGAACTCGGCAAAGCAAGACTCGTCCGAAACGGCACCGATGTGACTGTCTTCGCAAACGGCGCTCTGGTTTATGAGTCCTGTCTCGCAGCGGAAGCACTTGCAAAAGAAGGGGTCTCTGTGCAGATCTATGATCTGCATACGGTGAAACCGCTCGACGAAGAAACGATCCTTGCGGCCGCAAAAGAAACCGGCTGTATCGTCACTGCCGAAGAACACCAGCTGGCCGGCGGCATGGGCAGCGCTGTCGCGGAATATCTTGTCAAAAACTGCCCTGTCCCGATGGAAATGGTCGGAGTAAACGACTCCTTCGGCGAATCCGGCCGGCCCGAAGAACTCATGGCAAAATACGGGCTGAACAAAGACGCGGTGGCAGAAAAAATCCGCAGAGTACTGGCACGGAAGTAAGCAGCTCTGGTAAAAAGAAAATCCGGGGAGTATTATTTAGGGGAGTATTATTCAGGGGAGTATTATTTAAATGAAAAAAAGGCACATCGCTTTACTCATCATATTTTTAGTCATCGCACTTCTTATAGCAGTTGCTGCCTGGTTATACATCCGTGAGTCAAAACAATATGTGGACCGTTTCTTCCATGGGACTGTGATCAACGGTCTCAACGCGGAAGGCAGGACGGTCGAAGAAGTGGAATCCTGGATCGAGGAGGGTGCTGACAGAAATTACACTCTGAATATCCATTTCCCTGACGGTTCGGCGGAATCCATAACGGCCGACGATATCGCCTATGCATACGAATCCGACGGCTCCGTGCAGAAAATAAAAAATGCCCAGCATCCGCTCGAATGGATCCGAGGCTATATTTACGACGGCTATATTACAGTGCCTGTACATATGACCTATGACACGGATTTGCTGGATCTGAAGATCGCCTCACTCCCCGAGCTGCAGATCACCGACATACAGGAACCTTCCGATGCGTATATGGAGTTCCGTGACTCTTCCTTTGTGATCGTTCCGGACAATAAAGGGATAAAACTCAATAAAGATAACCTTGTACAGATGATAAAAAATGCGGTGTCTGATCACCGCACAGAATTGCAGCTGACGGATGCCGACACCTATGTCTACACTTCCGCTGCCGTGACTGCTGACGATCCGGATCTGAATGAGCAGGTAAATACACTGAACAGCTATGTCGGGGCCAGCATTACCTATGATCTGCCAGGGAAAGAGACACAGGTTCTGGACGGTTCTGTTCTGATCGGCTGGCTGACTACAGATGCAGACGGCAAATATACCAAAGACGAATCTGTCTGGGATGAAAAGATCCGTACATACGTTGCTGACCTGGCCGAAAAAATCGATACCATCGGCACCGTTAAAAATTTTCCGGCGACCGGGATCGGTGATGTACAGGTGACCTGCATGACTTACGGGTATGAGGTGGATCAGGAATCCGAGATCGCATGGCTGACCGAAGCGCTCGCAGAAAACGCCGTCACGGAACACACCCCTGTATATTTCTCCTGGGAGACGTCCGACCCGGATGTAAACAACGGATTCGGCAATACCTATATCGAGATCGACTGCTCCCGCCAGCATCTCTGGGCCTACCAGGACGGCGTGGTCGCGTTTGAAACCGATATCATATCCGGCGCCATGGACGCAGACCGTGCAACACCTTCCGGCGCGTTCATGTTCGTGACAAAAGAAAGCCCGTCCGTACTGGTGGGAAGAGATGCCAACGGCGGGGTCATGTACCGCACGCAGGTCTCCTACTTCATGCCGTTCAACAGCATGGCCATCGGGATCCACGACGCCACCTGGCAGCCGGCTTTCGGCGGATCCATGTACGTCCAGGGATACGGTTCCCACGGCTGCATCAACGTCTCCTACAGTGCCGCCGAGACCCTGTACAACATGATCACCTTCGATGAACCGGTCGTTGTATATTACTGATCAGCAGTTACTTTAGAAAATCCAGTACGGCCCGGTTAAATGCTTCCGGGTTTTTGGCGGCGATAAAATGATCCCCTTCAATAAAGACCAGCTCGGATCCGGGGATGCCGGCGTGGATCATCCGTGTATGCGCCTCTTCGATCATGTCGTCTGTACCGGCGATGACCAGTGTCCGGGCTGTGACCTTTGCAAGATCTGTTTCCGGAATATGCGGATCATTGACCATTAAACCAAACAGTTCTGCCTTCCGCTTCGCCTTCGGGCTCTCATTCGCATGCAGGACAGCTTCTCTGTACGTCTCCTCGATCCAGTCCTGCTCCTCTTTTTTTACGCCGGAAGGATCCAGATTGGCACCGTTCAGGATCAGTCTGTCCACTCTATCCGGATACCGGATGGCAAACTGCAGCGCGATATTGCCGCCGTCCGAAAAACCCAGGATATGTGCGCGTTCCAACCCGTGCTCATCCATAAATCCCTTCAGGTCATCCGCAAATTGACTGATCGTAAAAGGCGCCTCGCCGCGCGGTGTTCTGCCATGTCCTCTGGTATCAATGGCATATACATGATACTTTTCGGCAAAAACATCCAGCTGATGCACAAAATATTCACAGTTTTCCCCATTTCCGTGAAGGAACAGGATCGGCTCTCCGCATCCTTTTTCAATATAATAATGTGTAATATCCATTTCTGTTTCCCTCGCTTCTCTCCCTCATTTTTCCCTGTCTGATCTTTAAAACTCTGCCGCCATGACGGCAGATCATCTGTTTATAGAAGGATCACCTTCCAGGCTTCCGCCAGACGATCCAGATCCCAGGCCGCGTTGGCCGGCGATGTGGACGGCAGACAGATATCTTCTCTCTGCGTCTGTGGAAAACAATACTTCCTGTAGATCTCATGCGATTTCTTTCCGTTCGTGAAAATCTGACGGATCGGAGCCGTAGAAAGGATCTCACGGAAATCGTTCGGCTCCACATTGCGGATCGAACTGTCGCTCGATCCCTGTATATCACAGGCATGGATGGAATCCCACGCCGCGATATGATGCCGTTTCAGCAATGCTGCCTTTTCTTCGACCGTAACCGGTACCTGATCTTCCCCGTACAAACGGGCCATCAGTTTCCAGAACCGGTTTTGCGGATGTCCGTAAAAAAATCTGCTTTCTCTGGATTTCACAGAGGGAAAACTCCCCAGGATCAGGATCGTGGAGGTTTTATCATAAAACGGCGGGATTGGATGAATGATGTGTTCCATAGTGATCTTTCCTGTCTTTTTATGCTGCGATTCCGTGGATATTCCTGCAGCGTTCTGTATATATTATAACAGTACCCGGAATACAAATAAATCCTTCTCTGACGCCTCCGGGCATGGAGTCCTTCAGACTGCGGCCGGATTGACAAACATGTATCCGCAGGGTATGGTAAAAGCAGTTTTTCTGAACTGAACAGGAGGTAATGATCATGACAGGAATGGAACTGGTACGGCATCGCCGGAGTGTCCGTACATTTGACGGCAATGCGCTGAAAGAAGAAGACGAAAAAAACATCCTTGCCTTCGCGGAAAGCCTTGATAATCCGTTCGGGCTTTCCATCACTTTCCGGCTGCTGAACGCAAAGGAAAACGGTCTGAGCAGTCAGGTAATCGTCGGAACAGAGACCTATATCGCCGGAAAAATGAGCCGGGCTCCCCACGCGGAAGAGGCTTTTGGCTATTCTTTTGAAAAGCTGGTACTCTATATCGAATCTCTGGGTATCGGCACGACATGGATCGCCGGCACGATGAACCGGCAGACCTTCGAGAGGGTCATGGAAGTGGGACCGGACGAGGTCATGCCCTGCGTCAGCCCGCTGGGATATCCCGCCGGTAAAATGTCCATGCGCGAGCAGATCATGCGAAAAGGCATAAAGGCAGATACCCGGCTCCCGTTTGAAGAGCTTTTCTTCGACGGCAGCTTTGACACACCGCTGACCCCGGGCTCTGCCGGAACACTTGCCGATCCTCTGGAGATGGTCCGCTGGGCTCCTTCCGCCGTGAACAAACAGCCCTGGCGTATCGTGGCCGACGGCAGCACCGTGCATATCTACGAAAAGAAATCCAAAGGTTATGTCGATGGAACCGGCTGGGATCTGCAGAAGATCGATATCGGCATCGCCATGTACCATCTTGCCCTGGGGCTCGAAGAGCAGGGACGGACTGTCCGTTTCTCGGCAGACGATCCCGGCCTCGCCGCAGGACCGGACACACAGTACATTATCTCCGGGACTATTGCATAAAACAAAACCAGAATGTGCATCCGGACTATTTTCAGACTGCTTTCAGGAGGCCGCATCAATGGATCTGTATCAACTTTTGAAATACTTCGGTGAAAGTGAAACGATAGGAGAAAACCCGGAGGCGATTGAAATAATGCGTTTCTATTCCCGTGAAGCGCAGAAGATCACGATGGAGATCAATACGAAGTACCACGAACCGGAAGAGTTAAAAAAACTGATGGAGGAACTGACCGGAAAGCCTATTGATGGGAATTTCGGCCTGTTCCCTCCTTTTTACACGGATTTCGGCAAGAACATCACCATCGGAAAAGATGTTTTCATCAATGCCGGCTGCAAATTCCAGGATCAGGGCGGCATCGTGATAGGGGACGGTGCCCTGATCGGACACGGTGTCGTGCTGGCCACCCTTGACCACGATCTGGATCCCGCAAAACGCCAGCAGCTGCATCCCGGAAAGATCGTCATCGGAAAAGGTGTGTGGATCGGCGCCAATGCCACGGTCACACGCGGTGTGACGATCGGTGACCATGCTGTCATTGCGGCCGGCGCTGTTGTCAACAAAGATGTGCCGGCCGGCATGATCGCGGGCGGAGTGCCCGCAAGGATCATCAAACCGATTTCATAAGGAGAAACCCAATGGACTGTGAAACCTGCCTTTTTTATGAGATCGATGACTTTGAAGGTCCTGTCTGTACAGTGGACATGGACGAAGACGATTATGCCCGGATGATGCAGAACGAACACCGGCAGTGCCCCTTCTACCGGAACGGGGACGAATATCAGGTCGTGAAACACCAGATGTGATGATTATAGTGCCTTATCCAGTGCCTCCAGATCTTCCTCTGTGGTAGACCAGCTGGTCGCCAGCCGCACGACCGTATGCGTCTCGTCATATTTTTCCCAGAAGCTGAATGAGATCTCTCTGCTCAGCTTTTCCATCTGTCCGTTTTCCAGGATCACGAACTGCTGGTTGGTCGGCGATTCCAGATAGAATGGCAGTTCATGCCGGTGCAGGATTTCTTTCAGTTTTTCCGCCATATCGATGGCATACCGGCCGATGCGGAAATACAGATCATCCGTAAAGAGTGTATCGAACTGGATCCCCAGAAGTCTTCCTTTCGCCAGCAGTGCGCCGCGGCGTTTCACCGAAGTGATGAAATGCGGCGGTTTGTTGTTTTTTGTAAATACGGCCGCTTCTCCGCACAGTGCCCCTACCTTTGTACCGCCGATATAAAACACATCACACAGCCGGGCAATGTCAGGCAGGGTCAGATCTGTTTCCCGGCTCATGAGCCCGTAGCCGAGACGTGCCCCGTCCAGAAACAGCGGGATCGCATAGCTGCGGCAAATCTCAGCGATTTCTTCCATCTCCGCTTTTGTATACAGCGTGCCGTACTCTGTCGGATGCGAGATATAGACCATCCCGGGGAATACCATATGCTCATGATTGCCGTCGGCATAAAAATCTTCCAGATACCGGCGAAGATCATCCGCCCGCATCTTTCCGTTTTCCTGCGGGAGCATCAGAACCTCATGACCTGTGTACTCTATAGCTCCGGCTTCATGGGAACTGACATGGCCTGTCTCGGCTGCGATCACGCCTTCATAATCCGCCAGCATAGTCGAAATGATCACGGCATTGGCCTGTGTTCCGCCGACCAGAAATTCCACGTCGGCCTGCTCAAGATCACAGGCTTTCCGGATCTTTTCTTTTGCACTCTCACAATATTTGTCCGTCCCGTAGCCGGATAAAGTTTCCAGATTAGTCTCTGTCAGCTGTTTCAGAACCTCCGGATGCGCTCCTGCTATATAATCGCTTTCAAATGACACCATAGGGATATCACTTCTCCTTTCCGTCTTCGTTCCTTCGCGCATAACTCCTCACGATCTCCGTCAGTACGTCTGTCATCTTTTCAAGAGACTGTACGCTGATATATTCCGTGACGCTGTGCATGTTTTCTCCTCCTGCAGACAGATTCGGGCAGGGCAGACCCTTGAAAGAAAGGTTTGCTCCGTCTGTGCCGCCGCGGCAGGGAATGATCGCAGGCGTCACACCGCAGGAAGAAAAAGCCTTCTCCGCAGACTGGATCAGATGCATGTGCGGACCGATCTTTTCCCGCATGTTCCGATAATTGTCCCTGATCTCCAGCTTCACTGCCCCCGGCCAGCGGCAGTTAAGCAGTTCCGCGGCCCTGCGCATGATTTCTTTCCGCGTTTCCAGACTGTCCGCATCAAAATCACGCAGAATGTACTGCAGCTTTGCTTCATCGGTATTTCCCGTGAAGCTCATCAGATAGTAATATCCCTCATATCCTTCCGTGTACTCCGGCCGTTCCTGTGCAGGTAGCATCCGGTCAAATTCCATTCCGATCGTAACGGCATTCTTCAGAATGTTTTTTGCAGAACCGGGGTGGACACGAAATCCGGAAACCGTCACTTCAGCTTCTGCCGCATTGAAATTTTCAAACTCGATCTCACCGATCGTACCGCCGTCGACTGTATAAGCCAGATCCGCACCAAATGCTTTTACGTCAAAGAACTCGGCACCCCGTCCGACTTCTTCGTCCGGCGTAAAGCCGACAACGATCTTTCCGTGCGGGATCTGCGGATTCTGAAGAAGACGTTCCGCCATCGTCAGAATTTCAGCGATCCCCGCCTTATCGTCTGATCCCAGAAGTGTCCGCCCGTCCGTTACGATCAAATCCTGTCCTGCATACCGCTGCAGAGAAGGTGATACAGCCGGATCCAGTTTTACATGATCGTTCAGTGCGATTTCTCCGCCGGGGTAATTCCAGATTACACGCGGTCTGACCGGATCTCCCGGTGCCTCCGGCGCCGTGTCCATATGGGCGATGAAGCCGAGCGTGAATGCGTTCCGCAGTGCATTGTCATCCTGCCGCTCACCGGCACCCTCCTCTATGTTGGAAGGGATCTCCCCGAATACATACCCGTGTTCCATCAGCCGGACGTTCTCCAGCCCCATCTCCTGCATTTCCAGCTGCAGCATTTTTGCAAATTCCAGCTGCTCCGGTGTGCTGGGCACATGCTCTACTTCGTCAGCGGAAGATGTCCCCACCTGCACGTATCTCAAAAATCTGTCTGTTGTACTGCCATAGTTGTTTTTCATTGTAAGCCTCACACAGTTTTTTACACCACTTCTGCTTTCACACGGCTTCCAGAAATTTCATGAATGCATTCTTCCCTGCCGGATCTCTTTTGAATACACCGGCATGTTCCAGAACAGCGGCAAAGACCAGACCTGTTTCTTTTCGGACAATATCCCTCGCATTTTCTGCTGTGATCGTATACCTTTCGCGGAATCCTTCTGCCCAGGCGGCATGCTTTGCCGTCAGTTCTGATCCATTCAGATCATCTCCCCGTACAAGTGCTTCCGCAACAGCCTGCAGTTCTTCTTTCAGCCGTGCGGGAAGGACTGCCAGACCCATCACTTCGATCAGACCGATGTTTTCTTTTTTGATATGATGCAGTTCCGCATGGGGATGGTACAGTCCCAGGGGATGTTCCGCCGTCGTCAGGTTGTTGCGGAGAACCAGATCCATTTCATATTTGCCGCTCCGCTTTCTTGCGATCGGCGTGATCGTGTTGTGCGGCACACCGTCTGTCTCGGCAAAAATCACGGCATCTTCATCTGTATATCCGCGCCATGCTGCGAGAATGCGGTCGGCCAGTTCTGCAAGGCGCTGCCGGTCTTCCGAGGCGATCCGGATGACCGAGAGCGGCCATTTCACGATCCCTGCTTCCACATCCGGAAAGTCCGGGAAAGAATATGCCGTCTCGACCGGTGCCTTTTCCATGGCAAAGATATATCTTCCGCCCTGAAAATGGTCATGCGCCAGGATCGAGCCTCCGACGATCGGGAGATCTGCGTTGGATCCGACAAAGTAGTGCGGAAACTGGCAGACGAAATCTAGCAGCTTCTCAAAACAGTCTCTGTCGATCTTCATAGGCGTGTGCACACTGTTCAGGCAGATACAGTGTTCATTGTAATACACATAGGGAGAATACTGGAAAAACCATGGTTCTCCGTGGATCATGACCGGGATCATGCGGTGATTCTGCCGTGCCGGGTGATCGATCCGACCGGCATATCCTTCATTTTCAGCACAGAGCTGGCAGCGCGGATACGACGATGCAGGCATATTTCGCGCGGCAGCGATCGTCTTTGGATCCTTCTCCGGTTTGGAGAGATTGATCGTGATATCCAGTTCCCCGTACTCGGTATCTGTCTTCCACTGGATGTCTTTCGCTATGCGGTCACGGCGGATATAATTGGTGTCTCCTGAAAACGTATAGTACCAGTCTGTTGCCGCTTCGGGACTCTTTTCATATAACTGCCGGAATTTCCAAATAACCTGCGCAGGGCGCGGAACAAGCCGGCCCATCAGTTCAGTATCAAGCAGATCCCGGTATACAACGGAGTCGTTTTCCAATATACCCCGGGTATACGCATCATCCAGCAGTTCACTCAGCACCTCCGGAAGATCAATCGCATCCCACTTCTTCTGCGGTTCGGTATAGCCGTCGATCTTCAGTGCGGAAAGCACGGTATTGACTGCCCATGTGCGGTCTTCTTTCTGGATCCAACCCTTCTGCAAAGCATATGTCACCAGTTTGGAAATAGCTTCATTGGTCATTGTTTATCCCTCACGGCAGCAGCACACAGCCGCCCAGGGAACGGATGTGCAGAACATGACAGTGTCCTTCTCCGAAAACAGAATCCATTCCGCTCCGGAACATTCCCAGCCGTTCTTCCGGTACGAACGCCTGAATGGTACCGGCAAAACCGCCGCCATGTACCCGGACAGCTCCGGTTCCGTCCAGCAGTTTTTCAGCCAGTGCAATGGCAAGCGGAATGGCCTGCTGCCGGGGATCCGAAGGTGTGCTCAGATTCTGAAGATGGAGCGCGGAAGACAGGCCGGATGCTCTGACAAGCGACAGAAATCTGTCAAAATCGCCGTCTGTGAGAGCTTCTGCTTCTTCCTGTGCCATTCTGTCGTCATCGTAAAAATGCATCGCCCGCAGGACAGCGCGGTCACCGCAGCGGATACGCAGTTCCGGAAGAACATCCCGGAATTCTTTTTCCGGAACTTCCCGCAAAACACTCTTCCTAAAGAATGAAGCAACCGCTCCCATCTCTTTCGTCACATCCGCATAATCATCCGTCAGATCCGAGTGGCAGGAGCCGGTGTCAATGATGCACAGGGCATGTCCGGACCGTGCAAAATCATACTCTACCTTTTTCACCCGGGGCGCCGCCGGATCCGCAAAATCGATCGAAACGGCACCGCCTATGGATGATCCCATCTGGTCCATCAGTCCGCATGGCTTGCCAAAGTAAACGTTTTCCGCATACTGACCGATCTTTGCGATCTCTTCTGCATCCAGTGCTCCTCCGCAGGAGAAATAGTTGAAGACATTACCCAGGAGAACTTCAAAAGCCGCTGAAGAGGAAAGACCTGATCCGCTCAGAACATCCGAGACCATATACACGTCGCACCCCTTCAGGGAGAATCCCCGTTCCCGGATCCCTGCGGCAACACCCCGCACAAAAGAAGACGACCTGTTCTTCTCTTCTTCCCTTGCAGACAGATCATCCAGAAAAATCTCCGATGGAGTGTGTCCTTCCGAAATGATACGTATCCTGTTTTCCCCGTTCGGCGCAGCACAGGCAAGAATATCCAGATCCACACTCCCGCACAGCACATGGCCGTGCTGGTGGTCTGTGTGATTGCCTCCGATCTCCGTTCGTCCCGGACCGCTGAACAGGGCCGCCTGCTCCGCATTTTCCGGAAAAGATCTGCCGAACTCCCGGATAACGTGCAGCGCTCTCTCCCGTGCTTTGTTTACAGCTGTCTGCTCCCCGCCGGGACTATACAGACAGGCCAGCACCTCGTCATACGTACCGCTGCTCACTTTCTGTTCTAATTTTTTCCAGTCAGCCATATCCACTCTCCTACGTGTTTTTTCTTATCTTTTTATCTTATATACCAAATGAGCTGTCTGCCTTTCCGCTATGCATCTGCGGAAGCGGGTTTTCTGTTGACGACAATGATGCCCAGGGATACCAGCGCCAGCGCTCCCAGACCAAATACCGTAAATGCCTGATTCTGCTCCCCCAGGATCAGCGAAGACAGAATGACTCCGATCACAGGGTTCATAAACCGGAAAACCGCGATCCGGCTGATATCATTGTGGACCACCAGCAGACTCCACAGAGAAAACGCACCGGCGGAAATACAGGCCATATAGAACAGGAGCAGTACCGATGCCGGTGTAAACCCGGACAGCCTGCCTCCCCACACCAGGCCGCCCGCACAGAGCAGCAGACCGCCGGCCACGAACTGCCACCCGCTCAGCACCAGCGGATCTTCTTTCACGGAAAACCGTTTGACAAAAGCTGACGCGAAAGAACTCACTACCGTGGACAGCAGGATATACCCTTCTCCGTTCATATGAAATCCGGCATCCAGACCGCCCGGGAGCTGGATCAGAACAACACCTGCAAACCCGATCAGACAGCCGATGATCTTGCGGGAGGTCAGTTTTTCATAGTGGAATAAAAGTGCTGCGATCAGGATGGTCAGAAAATTTCCTGTGGCTACCAGGATCGCCGATTTCACTCCTGTCGTGTGTGCCATTCCGGAATAAAAGAAAAAATACTGCCCTGATGTCTGGAAAAAAGCCAGGATCAGTACCGGAATAAGGGATTCCTTTTGTGGAAGCAGAACCCGCCTGCGCACAATACTCCCGACAAAAATGACCAGAATGCCCGCCAGCGTGAACCGTACGCCTGCAAACAGAATCTGGGAAGCCGTATCATCCGATGCAATGGAAAACAGGCGGTAGCCCGTTTTGATGCAGGGAAAGGCACTGCCCCAGAGAAAGCAGCAGATAAAGGTCATCAGAACAATAAACGGG
>CACZSZ010000029.1 GCA_902783945.1 uncultured Lachnospiraceae bacterium | reverse complement strand
CGGAGAACAGGCCGGGACAGCCGGGTATTCCTACCGGCTGGAGGCAATCCAGATCGTACTGGTAAACAAGGGCGGGAGTGCGCCTTCAAAAACACTGAACGGCTGTACACAGAAAACAAATATGCCGTTTGTAAAAGGCGGGGATCCTTTATTCTCCGGAATCGTCTGGGTTACAACTCCAGGCAAAAGTGCTAACTATTATTTAGTTAACAAGTTTCATTCTGACCCTGTTCCAGAGAGCTACCTTAACAACTATAAAAAGAGTATTGTTGTATTGAAGGTGGATTCCGGGACCAAAGCGACAGCATACAGCTACGGGACATTTAAAAATGAAACGATGCAGGTATATGTGATTGAACTTCCGGAACAATACAGAACATATAGTGGAAAACACATTACAATCAGCGCCAGGCCGGGCAGTTGGGCCAGTGGTTTGCAGTCTGCAGATCTGAGTGTAACCAATATTCAGCTTGTTTCTGTTCAGGATTAAAATAATATATATGCCATACAGAATAAGCAGACACTCTGTTATAAGTGCGTCACATAATTCGATATACAAATAATTAGCATAATCGTCGATCCGGCTGTTTGAATAGGAGAAGTATATGTTTTGTGTACATTGTGGAAAGCAAGTATCGGATGGGTCTGTATTCTGCAGTTATTGCGGAAACAGAATAATGTATCCGGAAAACTTCTCTGTATCGGATACGGAAACGTTGCCGGATCAGAGTACAGAAAAGAGAAGCAGTGTCTCAGAACCTGACTCAAAGAAGACTTCTATTTTGAAGGAAGAGTCTTCAGAACGGAAAACAGGGATGATAAAGCCGGCTTTCCTTGTAGCGCTTCTCATTGTGGGCATAGGATCGGCTCTGATCACCTGGTTTGTTTCCAATAATAAAAAGGTTCAACAGGATTACAAAGACAGTGCTGAATACTACAGTGAGGCGGCGGAAATAGAAAATGCAGATGAAGAAACAATTGAAGATACGGCATTATCAGATGACGAGAAGAAGCAGCAGGATTATATGCGGGCATGGCACCTTTATATAGATCATAATTATAAAGAAGCAGCAGATGCTTTCTACGCATTGGGAGACTACAGAGACAGTGCAGATTATTATAGTAAAGCTTCGGAAAAAATAGGGGAACAGTCATCGGAAAATGATTATAACAGGGCGATCGATTTAATCCGGGAAGGAAATTATGACGAGGCGTTTGAGCTGTTTCTTTCACTGGGAGAAGATTATGAGCGCACCTGGGCATTTTTGGATGGTACACACAATGCCAGCCTTTTCGGCAACCCGCTGTATTTATCCGGCTCTAAGGAAAGCGGTTACAGAGTCAGTTATGAACCGGCAGACAAGGAACTTCCATTGGATCTGGATAAAACCGGCAGTACCGGACACTATTATGATGAAGAATCCAGGTGTCACGTCTATTATTATGACCGGTACTGGAATGATGACGATTATAGTCCGGAATGGCAATTCTGGTATGAAGATATTTCACCTTTGTTCCAGCATAACGGCTCAGGAGGATGGATGGTTCATACTTCGCAGGGATGGATAGTTTATAGTGGTGTCCAGAAACAATGGATAGATCTTCCTGAGGAATATTATACAGATGATATCTGGTATATCATTGATGAAGATTATACGGGCAGCTATGATTCCGGTGAAGATGCTTCTTATCAGGAAGAAGAACTTTCCGAAGAAGAAATTCTGAATAACTGGGTTGATACAGCAGGGGAGGCATTGCTGTTTTTCGATATGCTTTCTTTGGGGATGACAACGTCGACGGTCAGAGTTGAGGGGCATAAGATCATTTATACTACACAGTACAATGTTGACGTTCCCAAAAAGGAAATCAAGGAAGGGCTTGAAACATATCTGGACTCTGCCGGCCCCATGTTCAGATCCGGAGTAGATGAGTTGAAGCCATACATTAATGATATACGTATCCGGGTAGAATACAGAGATTATAATGGAAAAGTAATATGCGACGAGGAATTCAGCTGACGGTGCCGTGTTGACTTTCTCTAACCCTGGTGTTATACTCACGAAAATACTTGGATAAAAATTTCACGAAAGCGAGGAAAACATGGGACAGATTATCGGTGAAGGCATTACTTTTGACGATGTATTACTGGTTCCTCAGTATTCTGAGGTGACCCCGAATCTGGTTGACGTAAGTACGTATCTGACAAAAAAAATCCGGCTGAATATTCCCATGATGAGCGCCGGGATGGACACTGTGACGGAACACCGTATGGCAATCGCCATGGCCCGGCAGGGCGGGATCGGCATCATTCACAAGAATATGACGATCGAACAGCAGGCAGATGAAGTGGACAAGGTAAAACGTTCCGAAAACGGTGTCATTACCGATCCGTTTTTCCTCTCTCCGGAGAATACACTGGAGGAAGCCAATGCTCTGATGGGCAAGTACAGGATATCCGGTGTGCCGGTCACGCAGGGGAAAAAGCTTGTCGGTATCATTACGAACAGGGATCTTCTTTTTGAGACGGATTTTTCCAAAAAAATAAAAGAATCCATGACGCATGCTGATCATCTGATCACCGCAGAAGAAGGCGTGACACTGGAAGAGGCTAAACAGATCCTTGCGAAGGCAAGAAAAGAAAAACTTCCGATCGTTGATAAGAAGGGAAATCTGAAAGGCCTGATCACGATCAAGGATATTGAAAAACAGATCCGCTATCCGTATTCCGCAAAGGACGATCACGGGCGTCTGCTGTGCGGTGCGGCGCTTGGTATCACCCCGGATGTGCTGGACAGGGCGGAAGCGCTTGTCAAAGTGCATGTGGACTGTGTTGTTTTGGATTCCGCACACGGCCATTCCGCCAATATCTTTAAAGCACTCCGAGAGGTCAAAGCGGCCTTCCCGGATCTGCAGGTCATCGCCGGCAACGTGGCGACCGGCGAGGCAACGGCCGATCTGATCGCGGCCGGAGCGGACTGTGTTAAAATCGGTATCGGACCGGGATCGATCTGTACGACACGTGTCGTAGCCGGTATCGGTGTTCCCCAGATCTCGGCGGTCATGGACTGCTACGAAGCGGCAAAGAAGACGGGCACACCGATCATTGCGGACGGCGGCATCAAGTATTCCGGAGATGTGACAAAAGCGATCGCAGCCGGAGCGGATGTCTGTATGATGGGCAGTATGCTGGCCGGATGCGACGAGTCTCCCGGAGACTACGAGCTGTACCAGGGAAGAAAATACAAAGTGTACCGCGGCATGGGTTCCATGGCAGCCATGGAGCAGAGTCACGGCAGTGCGGACCGGTACTTCCAGTCCAATGCCAGAAAACTGGTGCCGGAAGGCGTGGAAGGCCGTGTTGCCTACAAGGGTATGGTTGAGGATACGCTCTTCCAGCTGATCGGCGGTCTGCGCGCGGGCATGGGATACTGCGGTGCGAAGGATATCGAGACGCTCAAGACGACCGGCAAATTCATGAAGATTTCCGCCGCATCACTGAAAGAGTCACATCCACATGATATTCATATTACGAAGGAAGCACCGAACTATTCTGTGGATGACTGATCGGAGCAGCAAACAGACAGGATAATGAATAAAAAAAGAACTGCAGTTCCGGGAGCATATAACTGCTCCTCCTGCAGTTCTTTTTGTTTTTGCAATCTCTTTGACCGGAGTCTGTTCCGGTCTTCTGATCAGTAGAAGTCTGCCTTTCTTCCCAGTTCACTGTAACCGAAGCTGTTGACGATCGCATCGATCGGAACGCCCTGCTGACAGAGCGGACACTCGTTCGGCTTGTACGAAGTATACTCCGGAACATCTTCGGGATGGAACGCGGCGGTGACCTTGAGTCCGTCCACCTCGTCCACGGCACTGAAAATGGCGCATGCACCGCTGATGTAGGCGCCGTAGTACTGCACACTGGCTGCAATCGAACGCAGGGAATTACCGGTGGTCAGTGAGCCGAGCAGCAGAAGTGCATATTTTTTTCGAAGTGCCAGCTGGGCCATATTGTCCCGGAAGATGATCTGACCGGTGGGCGCCAGTTCCGGAGAGATCACATAGATCGTGCGGTGTGCATTGTAGGAAAGAATACCTGCTTTGGTCAGCTCTTCGGCCAGATAGGTGCCGATGACCTGTGTGCCGTCAAGGCAGATGATGGAGTCGACCGGTGTGTCAACGCTGTACCGCATGGCCAGCAGGGAGGCAAGGCCGTGCGCTTCGCTGCAGCGGGACTTCAGTGTGGTGATCTCCATATAGTTGGTGACGTGAGAATGGGTCGTGACAAAATGCCCGGGGATGATCTTGAGCTGAACATTGGGATTCATCCTTGCGGGGATCTTAGTATACTCTTTTATCATGGCGTTTTCTCCTGTACAGGCGTGGTTGTTTTTATACTATTGATAGTGTATCATAAAATCTGCATAAAAAAAACGTAAATGAAAGAACCGGCATAGTCAGAGGGAAGGAAGCGGAATATGAAGAATTTTGTGTACTACACACCGACAAAAATTTTGTTTGGCAGGGATACGGCGAAGGAGACCGGTAAAGAAATTGCAAAACTGGGCGGGACGCGTGTTCTGATCGTGTTCGGAGGCGGCAGTGTTGTGCGGAGCGGTCTTCTGAATACGGTAGAGGAATCGATCCGTGAAGCAGGCCTGGACTATGTTGAATTTGGCGGTGCCCAGCCGAACCCGACGCTCAGCCATGCACTGGAAGGAATGGATCTTGGAAAAAAAGAAAACATCGATTTTGTGCTGGCAGTAGGCGGCGGAAGTTCTATTGATACGGCCAAGGGAATTGCAGACGGTATTGCCAATCAGCAGTGTGATTTCTGGGAGCTCTGGTCCGGAAAAGCACCAATGGAGAAAACGCTGCCGATCGGGGTGGTGCTCACGATCGCGGCAGCAGGCAGTGAGACGAGTAACTCGGCAGTCCTGACAAATGAGGAGACCGGGATCAAGAAAGGACTCACTTCAGATGTACACAGGCCGTTGTTTGCCGTTATGGATCCGGCACTGCTGGCAACCGTTCCAACCTATCATATTGCCTGCGGGGTCGTCGATATTATGATGCACACGCTGGACAGATATTTTGTTCCGGATATTCCCGGACAGCTGACGGACGAGATTGCGGAAGGTGTCCTGCGCACAATGATCAGCAATGGACCTGCTGCTTTGAAAGATCCTGCTGATTATGACGCTATGGCAGAAGTTATGTGGTCCGGCAGTGTTTCGCACAACGAGATCACCGGTCTGGGAAGAGGACCTCGTGATTTCCCGGTACACGGCATGACGGCGCCGCTGTCTGCGCATTTTGACGCCATCCACGGTGCTACGCTGGCCGCCATGTGGGGTCATTGGGCGGAATATGTTTATGAAAGTGCGTCCGGGCGTTTTGCGCGTTATGCAAGAAAAGTCTGGGGTGTGACGGAAGAGGATGATCTTGCCGCTTCCAGGGAAGGAATAGCCAGAACGGTCGAATTCTTCCGCTCGCTGGAGATGCCGGTATCTGTGAAAGAACTGATGGGCAGGGAACTCACGGAAGAGGAGATCCACAGTCTGGCCGCTGATGCCACCGGGAATGATACCAGAAAACTGTGCCGTGCGAAACCGCTGGGACAGGCGGAAGTAGAGGAGATCTACCGTAACGCAAACCGATAAAAAGTACACACTTACCATTGCCCCTGCAGCTGTTTTTGACTTTTCAGAGACCGCGGTTTCCTGTTCAATAAAGGTTCCGCGGTCTCTTTCTTATCTGTGTGTCGGAATTCTGCTCAGCGCACGGAGTCGATCATGGCTTTGACATTCTCGGGTTTGACGTTCAGCGGCACTTCGCAGCCGGATCCCAGCATGAAGCCGCCCTTCTTCATGCTCATATTGATCAGCTTGTCGCAGTAAGCGGAGACATCGTCCGGTGTACCGGTCCACAGCATGGAAGCCGGTACATCACCGCGGATCGTCTGCCAGCCGCCGAGGATATCGTAGGCTTTCTCGATATCGGTGTCACCGTCCAGTTCCAGGTGAATGCTTCCTTTCGGGATCTGTGTAAAGTACTCCAGCATCGGTGTCCAGTTGCCGTCGGCATGGATGATCAGCAGGCAGCCTGCCGCATGGAAGCGCTCGATCATGCCTTTCAGACCCGGCCAGGCATATTCTTCAAACATGTCAGGAGAAAGGAAGGTGGCGGAAGAACGCATTGCAAAGCAGCCTGCGCGGGAACCGCCGTTGGCCTTCAGCATACCGATCGTCTGCTCGTCGGCACCGGCCTGATATTTGTTGATGATATCCATGATCGGGCCCGGATCATCCATCAGGTCAAACAGGAATTCCGCCATGGAACGGGCCATCGACAGGGTGTCAAAGATCGGGGCTGTCGCGGTTTCAAAGATCGGGACAAGACCGTGACCGTATATGTAGCCCAGTGTCTTGCCGAGTGTGGCGCCCATCAGGCCGTAGCGCTGCATCAGCTGGTCCGGATTCTCGAACGGAGGATTCTGGATGCGGCACATATACATGCCCTGCCAGGCCTGCCAGCCCATCTGCAGGATTTTTTCATATTCGGAGGGATCATCGAAGAAAGGCGTTTCCACGAACTGGTAGAGCGCGTTGTCGTCCAGCTCTTTTCCGGGGATCCTTGCCGGCAGACCCATAACGAAGATCGTATCACGCGGGCACATCGGCATGACAACATCCGGACGTCCGACGATCGCGAAGGTCTTTTCCATGGCCTCCAGCCATTTGTCTTCACTCTCGATTGTATCCTTCTGTGAAATGCCGGAGATGGCACCGTAAGTTGTGAGCATCATGGGGAAAACGGGTATTTCCGTGCGGTCTGCGTATGGTGTCATACTCAGCATCTTCATAAATTTTTCCATGGAATTCATGACAGTTCCTCCTGTAAAAGTGAAAGTGAATGTACCTGCAGCAGGCTGCTGGGCGGTCTGTGCCTTATGGCTTTTTCTTTGTTGAGTACAGTATATCAACTTCTT
>CACZSZ010000028.1 GCA_902783945.1 uncultured Lachnospiraceae bacterium | reverse complement strand
CCAGTTTATCTACGCCGGCCATCAGTGCGGCTCTGGCGTCTTCTCCGTATTTCAGTTCTTTTGCCATGATTGTTTTCCTCCTGTTTATTTGACAACAGCCAGAATATCATTGTGTTTTACGATGATATATTCTTCGCCGTCCAGTTTTACATCTGTGCCTGCATATTTGCTGTAGATGACTTTATCGCCTTCTTTGACTTCCATCTTTACTTCTTCCGTTCCCGGACCGACGGCGATAACTTCAGCTTCCTGCGGTTTTTCCTGAGCCTGTGATGTCAGGATGATACCGGATTTTGTCTTTTCTTCTGCTTCTAACTGTTTCAGGACTACTCTGTCCCCAAGCGGAACTAACTTCATAATTGATGCCTCCTTGCAATTATCTTGGTTTTTATTAGCACTCTTTTTTGATGAGTGCTACTCATCGAATCCTATTATACTCGATTTTTTTTTCTTTGCAACAGTTTTTTCTTTTTTTTATTATATTTCCGAGGAGCCGCCGCTTTGTCCAAATCGCGTCAGCTCCTCTTTCCATCCTCTGCAGACCAGCTGCAGTTTACTATGATCTTACTCCGGACGATATTACTTTTTTCCTTCTTCCCGCCCTGCCCTGATCTCTTTCAATTCATCGAAGATATAATTATCCAGCACTTTGATATACGTTCCCTTCATACCGCTGGAGCGGGACTCGATCACACCGGCGCTCTCGAATTTCCGGAGCGCGTTGACTATGACGGAACGTGTGATCCCGACCCTGTCCGCAATCTTACTGGCAACCAGAATACCCTCTGTGCCCTCGAGTTCCTCAAAGATATGAATGATCGCCTCAAGTTCGGAGAAGGACAGCGTATTAAACGCCGACTTGACTACCTGGATCTTGCGCCGTTCCTCAAGAGTTTCTTCATTAACAGAGCGCATCATCTCCAGGCCGACCACTGTAGTTCCGTATTCACTCACAATAATATCATCGATATCATACTGCGGGGTCTGGCGGTACATAAACACAGTTCCGAGCCGCTCGCCTGCGATCTCGATCGGGTTGATGATAGCCGTATATTTGCTGATCTCTTCTCCCTCGAATCCCAGTGTGTTCAGATTGACATTTTCCTTTGTGGAAAGCACGCTGAGAAATCTGTCGTTGAGCAGCGTATCGATATGTGTGCCGACCTCGTCCGTGATCAGTTCGTTGATCATCTCGACGCTGTCATGGATCCCTACTCCGAGAACTTTGCCTTTTTTGCTGATCACCAGAATATTGGATTGCAGGCATTCCACCATGACTTCACAGATATCATTAAACACTACCTTGGTGGAGCTGTTATTATGCAACAGTTTGTTTATTTTCCGTGTTTTGTCCAATAATTGCACACTCATAAAATTTATTCCTCATAAAAAGCCAGGTTTTCTGCTTCCATATCGTAATTTGCCCATATCAAAGTGAGTACCGACGGCATAACTATATCATGCACTTTTTTAAGATGCAAGATTTTTCAGCTTCATTTCTCTGATTTGTATGAAAATATCAGAAAAATTTCCTTGCGTTCCGTTTTTCTGTACATTTATGACTTTATTCTGTCACGCCTCTTCCGATGTCTTCTTTCTCTGCATCACAAATCCGCATTCCTCATTGGCGCAGACAAGCTTACTGCCCTTTTCCAGCATATAGCCGCCGCACTGCGGGCACTTTTCATCCGATGGCCGCTGCCAGCTCATGAAAGAACACTCCGGATTGTTTTCACATCCAAAATACTGCCTGCCCTTGCGCGTTCTCTTCCGAAGGACATCTCCTCCGCAGAGCGGACACCGGACACCGATTTTTTCCAGATAGGGCTTTGTATTTTTACACTCCGGAAAGCCCGGGCACGCCAGGAATTTCCCGTGCGGGCCGTATTTGATGACCATCGTGCGGCCGCAGTTTTCACAGACAACATCGGATTTTTCATCCTCGATCTTTACTTCTTCCAGTTCTTTTTCCGCTTCCTGTACGGCAGCATAAAGATCCGGCCAGAAGTTTTCCAGCAATACTTTCCATTCCACCTGTCCGGTTCCCACGCCGTCCAGAAGCGTTTCCATATTTGCGGTAAAATGGATATCGACAATACTGGGGAATGCTTTTTTCATCATATCATTGACAACCTGCCCCAGTTCTGTGATATACAGATTTTTCTTTTCTTTAGCAACATAATGCCGGGCAATGATCGTTGTGATCGTAGGCGCATAGGTGCTCGGACGCCCGATCCCCTGTTCTTCCATGGCACGGACAAGCGTCGCTTCCGTGTAATGTGCCGGCGGCTGTGTGAAATGCTGCTCCTGATGTAACTCCCGCAGTTCCAGGCTGCTGTCTTCCCGAATGTTCCCGAGATGATCATTTTCCTGTCTGACGTCTTCTTCCTGCGTGTAGACCGAAAGAAAACCATCGAACCGTATCCGCGAAGACGAGGCATGGAACATGTAGTTTCCGCCCTGTATGTTTACAGTATTCGTATCGTAAACAGCCGCTTCCATACGGCTCGCCACAAACCGCTTCCAGATCAGCTGATAGAGCCGGAACTGGTCGCGTGAGAGATACTGCTTCACGATAACCGGCGAACGATTTACATCCGTCGGCCGGATCGCCTCATGCGCATCCTGTGCATTGCGGTTTTTGTTGACAACCGCCGCACCTTTGACCGCATATTTTTCACCGTACTGTTCCCGGATATATGCGCGCGCCGCCGTATCCGCTTCTTCTGAAATCCTGGTTGAATCCGTACGCAGATAGGAGATCAGACCGACCGGACCTCCCCGGCCCAGGGTGATCCCTTCGTAAAGCTGCTGCGCGATCTGCATCGTCTTGCTGGTAGACATATTCAGCAGACGGGATGCTTCCTGCTGCAGCGTACTTGTCGTGAACGGCAGCGGCGCCTTACGTATCCGCTCCCCGTGCCTGATATCCTGCACGTGCCATGCTGCTCCCTGCAGATCACTCAGGATCGTCTTCAGTGCATGCTCATCCGGGATCGTCATTTTCTTTCGTGTATCCCCGTAAAAATGCGCAGTCAGCGGCTTTGCACTGCCGTCCACACAGAGATCGGCATCCAGTGTCCAGAACTCTTCCGGTATGAAGGCTCCGATCTCTTCTTCCCTGTCCGCTATGATCCGCAGCGCAGCAGACTGTACTCTTCCGGCAGACAGGCCTCGTTTGATTTTCTTCCATAATATAGGGCTTATCTCATAACCCACCATGCGGTCCAGACACCGCCTTGCCTGCTGCTCGTCGACCAGATTCATGTCTATGTCACGCGCATTCTTCAGCGACGCTTTGACCGCAGATTTGGTGATCTCGTTAAAGGTGATCCGTCTCATTTTCTTTTTGTCCAGATTCAGCGCCTTGGAAAGATGCCAGGATATAGCCTCCCCCTCACGGTCCGGGTCAGTCGCCAGATAGACTTTGTCTGCCTTGCCGGCCGCCTTGCGAAGAGAAGCGACCAGATCGCCTTTGCCGCGTATGGTGATATATTTCGGTTCAAAACCGTGTTCTACATCAATGCCCAGACTGCTTTTGGGCAGATCGCGCACATGTCCGTTGGAAGCCAGCACTTCATAGCCGGATCCCAGGAATATTTTGACAGTATTGACCTTCGTCGGAGACTCAACGATCACCAGATTATTTGCCATGTTAAAACCCTTTCCTCTTTTCCTGTCTGAAACGCATGCGGAACACCTTCCGGCCCGCACCTTATTCTCCGTTTTCTCAGACTGATTGACACTATACAGGAAAAAAAGAAGACTTTCAAGTACGGATGTATCCTCTTCCCGGATCACCTGCCGCGCATCCTGCAAGGCAAAGCTGTATTACCGCCCGGCTTACGGATGACACCGGAAGGCCCGTTTCTGCTGATAATACAGAGAGATTTTTATAATCAGAAGTCAGTATTTCAAATACACAGGCGATTTCTTTATCCTCCTGCAGTTTTGAAGAAAGCCTCTTTTTTTCTCTTTTCTGATCCGATTTCTTTTTCCGGCAGCCTATGCCCAGCTCCTCCAGCAGGATCTCCGGCTCCCAGGCCACACCCGCCCCGTCAGCGATCAGAAGATTGCAGCCCTCGCTGAGAGGATCCCCGTTTCGCCCCGGAACAGCATAAATACTCTTTCCCTGTTCGAGAGCATACGATGCCGTGATCAGCGAGCCGGATTTTTTCCTGGCCTCGACGACCAGCACGATGTCGGCCAGAGCACTGATGATACGGTTGCGTATGGGAAAGTGATGAGGAAGGGCCGGCATTCCCGGTCCGTATTCTGAAAGAATCCCTCCTCCGCTTTCCAATATTCTCCAGTATAGTTCTTCATGGGAGACCGGATAACAGACGTCAATTCCGCTTCCGAGTACTGCGATCGTAATACCTCCCGCCTCCAGAGCCCCGATGTGCGCCCAGGAATCCACACCCAGTGCCATTCCGCTTATGATCTGTACTCCGTTTTCCGCCAGTACTCCGGCAAACCGCATTGCTTCTTTCTTTCCGTAAGCGCTGCAGTTCCTCGCTCCGACAACCGCTACACTTTTCTTTTCCGGATCAGGCAGTATGCCTCTCACGTACAGCAGGCCCGGCATTCTTTCATACATCCGGAGGATGTCCGGATAGTCCGTATCTGCCTTTTTTATGACTCGGATTTCTTTTTTATATTCCGTCATGGCTTTTCCCCTTCCCATATCTTCCTCCTGCCTGATGTCATTCTTCCTTTATGTTCCTGTTGACCTTCATGTAACCGCAGACTTTTTCCGGTTCCGGAATCCGGCAGCTCCAGTTCCCCGCAGCGAAAGCACAGTGCCTCACTGACATGTGTCTCACATATTTTCTCTGCCCCTTCCAGATCTGCGATCGTACGGGATACCTTCAGCACGTGGTGATATCCCCTCGCAGAAAGTCCCAGAGAACGGAAAGATGCCCGCAGCAGTCTTCCGGCTTCAGGAGAAGTATCACAATACCTGTGTATATCTGCCGCACTGAGTTCACTGTTGAACAAAATCCCGGTGCCGGCGTACCGGTCCTTCTGAAGCTGTCCCGCCCGGATGACATGCTCTCTCATCCATGCCGAAGTCATATTGCTCTGACCGCCGGCTGTCAGATCATCATACTCCGCCGGCTGCATCTCACACCGCAGATCGATCCTGTCCAGCAATGCCTGGCTGACCCTTGCCTGATAGTTTTTTATCTCCCTGAGTGTGCAGGAGCAGCGCCGTCTGTCAGGATAGTAGCCGCAGGGGCACGGATTCATCGCCGCCACGAGCAGGAATGAGGCGGGAAAAGTGCAGGTACCGCCTGCACGTGATATCGTGATCTTCCGCTCCTCCAATGGTTCCCTCAAAAAATCCAGGTTTCCTCTCATCTCAGGCAGTTCATCCAGGAACAGCACACCCCGGTGTGCCAGAGTGATCTCTCCCGGCCGGGGATGAAGTCCGGCTCCGCAGAGTGCCGCAGGTGTAACCGTATGGTGCGGGGCACGGAATGGTCTGTGGCGCATCAGAGGTTCCTCTTCCGGAAGCATTCCGACAATACTGTATATCCGGGATATCTCCAGACTTTCTTCCTGTGTCAGTTCCGGCAGGATCGTAGGAATCCTCCGTGCCGCCATACTCTTGCCGGATCCGGGCGGACCGGAGAGAAGAAGATTATGAAATCCGGCTGCTGCAATAAGTGCCGCCCTTTTTGCAGCCTCCTGTCCGTGTATATCCGCAAAATCTACAGAATACACTGCCGGCAGGCTGTCTTTGCTCCTGTCTCCGTTTTCCGATAGGTTATCCTCTTCTGTAAAAAGTCCGCGGCCATACGCCGTCAGTTCCTCCAGGGAACGGATCCCGACCACACGGATCCCTTCAATGACCCGGCCTTCACGCACATTTCCGACAGGCAGCAGGCAGGCCCGGCAGCCTTTCTCACGAGCCATCAGCACTGTCGGCAGCACACCCGTGATCCTCTCCGTACTCCCGTCCAGATGCAGTTCACCTGCCACCAGCGTATCCCGGAATGCATCTTCCGGAATGACTCCGAGTGCCTGCAGTACGGCTGCCGCGATCGGAAGATCAAATCTGGAGCCGTCCTTGCGCAGATCGCCGGGAGCCAGATTGATCGTGATCCGGCGCGGCGGCAGACTCACGCCTAGATTCCGCACCGCCGTCCGGACCCGGTCCTGAGCCTCTCTGACCTGCGATGATACAAATCCCACGATCGTAAACTGCGGCATACCGTCACTGACATCCGCCTCAACCATGACCGGAAGTGCGTCCACTCCGCTGATCACGGCAGAAAGAACATGGCAGAACATATACATTCTCCCTTCTGTTTGATTATTCTGTTTTACTTTGTATGGAAACAGATGAAAGAGTTTTCATCTGCAAGAAAAAGATGCGGATCATTCTGTCCGGCACTCTCTGCCTGAGATGATCAGCATCTTTACTGTATCGTATCCTGTTATCTTTTTCAAGAGGAAAGATCTGTCTGCATCCGCAGTACATCAAACTGCTCCGGTTCGAACGTCTCCCCCGGTTCTTCCGGAACCAGGTCCAGATGAAGTTCCTGCTTTGCGTGCGGAGCGTCCTGCTGCGGCAGGCCGTTCTCATCATAGATCCCGCGCACGAACAGCCGCTGTGTCCTTCCGTCCGCCTTAAGCAGTTCAACTGTCTGACCGGTACAAAACTTGTTTTTCTGTTCAAGGACGACACGCCCTTCCGGATCAGCCGAGCGGATGACTCCCAGAAAAACACTGTTTGTCACGTATGTACTGTTCTCATAAATATGATCTTCCGCAGATGGTTTTCCGTAAAAAAAGCCTGTCGTGAACTGCCGGTTTGTTCCGCTGGAGACTTCCTTCAGATACCAGTCTCTGTTTTTCTCAAACGCTGCCGGGTCCCGGAAATAGTCATCAATTGCTCTTCTGTATGCCCGCGTGACCCCTGCCACATACAGTGCCGTTTTCATTCTGCCCTCAATTTTGAAGCTGTCTATCCCTGCTCTGCAGAGATCCGGGATATGCCCGATCATACACAGATCCTTGGAATTAAAGATGAACGTCCCCCGTTCATTTTCCAACACCGGGAAATATTCACCCGGCCGCGTCTCCTCCATGAGGGTGTACTTCCACCGGCACGGATGCGTACAGGCACCGCGGTTGGCATCTCTTCCGTTCAGGAAATTGGAAAGCAGACATCTGCCGGAATACGATATACACATAGCCCCGTGGACAAAGGTCTCAATTTCCATATCTTCCGGGATCTGTTCGCGGATCTCACATATTTCCTGCAGCGATAATTCCCGCGCGGTAACGATCCGCTTTGCCCCCAGCTCCGCCCAGAACCGGCACGTCTCCGAATTTGTATTATTTGCCTGTGTACTGATGTGCCGCGGGATTTCCGGACATATCTTTCCCGCAAAGGAAAACACGCCCGGATCGGCTATGATCAGGCCGTCCGGACGCATTGTCCGCAATTCCTCCAGATACGCTTTCAAATCCTGCAGATCTGCGTTGTGCACCAGAATATTGACCGTCACATAGAGCTTTTTCCCCTGTGCATGTGTCCAGCTGACAGCCTCTGCCATCTCTTCACGGGAAAAGTTTTTTGCATTTGCCCTTAATCCGAACGCATCTCCGCCTATATACACGGCATCGGCACCGTAATGCACCGCAACACGCAGCACTTCCGGGCTGCCTGCCGGCGCCAGCAGCTCAGGTTTTTTTACCAACCGGTCATTCTCCATTGTTTTCTTCCTGCGCCTCGCCTTCGGCGGCCGATTCCGTTGATTCCGTACTTTCAGATGTTTCCTGTACGCCTCCGTCCTCTGCCGCACTGTCAGCTTTCTCCACGGCCTCCGCATCCGTTCCGGCGGTTTCTTCCGTGTCTGCCTGCATGCCCGGAGCGATAAACGTGCTGTTTTCTGTCTCGGTGATCTTGTCGGCCTGTGCCAGGATCGGGAACATTTCCTGCGTTGTCATGGATGTCTTCAGGGCATATGTCCCGGGCAGGATCTGGTTGTGATACTCCGAGATCAGCTCCTGCAGCCAGAAAGCCAGTGCGCTCTCCGTCAGCAGTCCCTCGGCACGAAGCATACGGCCGATCTGATATGTGGACATATCTTCTGTGATCGTCACGACGATAGTCCTGCCTTCACCTATATCCACCGGTTTCTCGTCAAACGCTTCATGTCCCAGCGAATACGCCCGCCTGCCCAGATATATCAGAACGACAAGAAGACAGACAACCACAAGGAGCCGCAGTACTCCTCTGATCCCGGTAAGGATCGCCCTGTATCCGCGTCCTTCCCGTTTTACATCTCCACCAGCCATACTTTACGCCTCCATAATGATCGGCAGCAGCATCGGCCGACGCTGTGTCCTCTTCCAGACAAAGCCTCCCAATGCCTCCTTGATCGAAGATTTTATTTTCCCCCAGTCTGTCACCCCGGATTCCACGCACCGCTCATAGGCGTCTTCCACAACGATCCGTGCCTCATCCATAAGGTCTTCCGATTCGCGCACGTATACAAACCCTCTTGAAACGATGTCGGGCCCGGACAGTATCTGATTGCTTCCACGTTCCAGCGTCATTACGACAATGATGATCCCGTCTTCGGAAAGATGCTGTCTGTCACGCAGGACGATATTGCCCACGTCGCCGACTCCGAGGCCGTCCACCAGGATATCTCCTGTTTCCACATGCTCCGTCACCGCTGCCCCTTCTTTGTTCATCTCCAGCACATCACCGCTTTTCAGGATAAAAATATTCTCCTTCGGGATTCCCAGCTCCCGTGCGATATTTTCGTGTGCTTTCAGATGCCGGTATTCACCGTGTACCGGAATTGCATATTTCGGCTTTACCAGTGAATAGATCAGCTTGATCTCCTCCTGGCAGGCGTGACCGGATACATGTACATCCTGGAAGATGACATCCGCCCCTTTCTCACACAGACTGTTGATCACATTCGAGACGGCTTTTTCATTGCCCGGGATCGGATGGGAACTGAACACGATCAGATCCCCCTGCCGGATCGTGACTTTTTTATGTATATCCGCCGCCATGCGGGAAAGCGCCGCCATGGACTCTCCCTGACTTCCGGTCGTGACCAGGACCATCTGCTCATCCGGATAATCTTTCATATGATCAATATCCACAAGGGTGTTTTCCGGAATATCCAGATAACCGAGTTCGGCAGCCGTACCGATCACATTGACCATACTGCGGCCTTCCACAACAACCTTCCGTCCGAAGCGGTGAGCCGCGTTGATGATCTGCTGAACACGGTCAACATTGGAAGCAAAGGTCGCAATGATCAGCCTTTCCTTCCGGTGATCGGAAAAAATGCTGTCAAAAGTCTTGCCGACTGAACGTTCAGACATGGTGATGCCGGGACGCTCTGCATTGGTGCTGTCACACATCAGCGCCAGCACACCTTTCTTCCCGATTTCGGCAAACCGCTGCAGATCGATCGCATCGCCGAATACCGGCGTGTAATCCACTTTGAAATCACCGGTATGCACTACAATGCCGGCCGGCGAATACAACGCCAGCGCCGCCGCATCCTGAATACTGTGGTTGGTCTTGATGAACTCGATCCTGAAACATCCCAGACTGATCGACTGTCCGAAACAGATCGTTTTCCTCCGGGTCGACTCCAGCAGACCGTGTTCTTCAAGCTTATTTTCAATCAGCGCGATCGTCAGCTTTGTCGCATAGATCGGCACGTTGATGTCGCGCAGTACATACGGCAGGGCCCCGATATGATCCTCGTGGCCGTGCGTGATCACAAAACCTTTGACT
>CACZSZ010000027.1 GCA_902783945.1 uncultured Lachnospiraceae bacterium | reverse complement strand
TGCCGCTGAAGCCCATCAGAAGATAAGTGCCAAAATCCTTGCTGACACACCAATAGATCAACGCCATGATCACGATCACCGTATTCAATTCACACAGCCAGGTCATCTTTGAAAAAAAGCCGGCCAAAAGCGCACCCGGGCCGTTTCTAAAATCCTGTAAAATCAGGAGAATATTGATATCCAAATTCTTTCTCCTCTCTTAAAGACATTATTTGAACCTAATCCCCTTTATCCTGTTTTTGACATATTTGTACGGAGTAAACAAAACACGATAAAGCGTACTGCTTTTATTCAATATCAATACCTGAAATATTGTTGTGCCTGGAATTAATGGATTAGAAGGAGCTTCTTTCCAATAGGGCTTCATCTTTTGTTTTATATAACTGATTTTTTCTTTGTAATCCGGATAGAACAGTAATATCTCGGCAAAACGGTTGATACTTTCCCCTGTTATCCGTGCAGCAAAAGCATCATGCATATCTTTTCCATAGTGATCGAAATATCTGAGAGTCCGGATTACATTGTCAAAAAAACGCAGGTGTCTGTCTGTTATTCTCGAATTCGTTATACTGCCCGGTCTCTGGTAGTAATAATACAGTTTACTTTCAGAATAGGCCACGTTCCGGCACCTTTCCAACACATACGGTATTGTCAGGAGGTCTTCAAAATACTCACCAGCCGGAAAACAAATATCCTCAAAGAGCCTCCTAAGAAACAATTTTCCGCAGGCACTTACCCCGAAATGCCGGCGCACAAGGCTGTCCGCGACAGCCTGTTTTCCGCTCAATACACCTGTCACTTCCGATACGGGATATTTCCGGATGCGTCTTTTTGATGTCTCCAGGAGACTCAGACAGGCTGCGTCGGATCCATATTGCAGTATCAGTCCGTACAATGTCTCCAGATATTCCGGCGCGACAAAATCATCCGGATCGATAAACGTCAGATATTCTCCCCCGGCTTTGCTGATCCCGAAATTCCGTGCATCCGACAATCCCCCGTTTTTCTTATGATAGACACGTATACGTTCATCAACAAGTTTATATCTGTCGCATATTTCTCCGCTTCTGTCCGTCGAACCGTCATCGACCAATAACAGTTCAAAGTCAGAAAACGTCTGATCCAGAATGCCGGACACGCACTGTTCAAGGAACTCTGCGACATTAAACACAGGTACTATGATACTGATTATCCTACCGTTTCCTGTCATATGGCAAAGCATTCAATCCTTAATAAAACACGTCATTTCATGACCCATGCGTTTCTTTTCCGGCGGAAGCTTCATATACTCTCCGTAAAGTCCCGAAAGATATTTGTCATAATTCGACGGAGCATTGAACCATTCTCCTTCAAATTCCAGCTTTACCGGAGTCATATAAGCACTTTTGTCAATTCTTTCCTGCGGCCCGTATCCCCATACCACTCCGCCGATTTTAGAATGATCCTGAAACGCATATGATTTCGCCAGATCATCCAACTGCACGCACAATTTATAGACGTCAAATCTGCCGGCAAATGCGGCCAGCAGCGGTTTTACCATCTTGCGGAATCTGCTCTTTCCTTCATTTGGATTACATGTCTTCCATAACACAAGCTCCCGGTAAATCTTCGCCTTACGGAATAGCTTATTCAATTTCCTTCTGTCATCAGGATTCCCGTCAATGGGAAAAACATCGATCCCGATACAGGCTGCTGCCGAGTTGCTGTCTATAAAGGGTATCTCCACAACAGTTCTTGTGTCTGTCAGTTTCATGAAGGGATACTCAAATGATCCTCTTTTCCAATTAGCGAATACACTATGGTCGGACAGCATGGACTCATCAATTTGGTCGCCGTTTAATAATCTGTCGTAATCCGGCCGCGGCATCAACACGTCGATATCATCATCCCATGGAATAAACCCTCTGTGACGTACTGCTCCCAGTAAGGTACCGCCGCATAATGTATAATACAGATCATTTTTCGCACACAGATCCCTGAATTGGACCAATAACTCCAGTTCCAGTTTCTGTATCTCTTTCAGCGAAAGCTTCCGCATATATACTATATCCTTCCCAGTCGGTTTTACCGCGGCTGATCTCCTTCTTTTTTTTATCGGAACAGATTATACAGGTGCCATCCTGTGTAAAAGGGAAGATACCCCAGTTTCAGCAACCTTAAAGCTGCTTTGTCTCTCTCCGGTGCTTTGGGATCATGGCAGACCTTTCTCCGGAACTGCAGCGCCCTGTCTCTGAGCTCATCTCTTATTGTCAGATCATCCCCCCGGCACTGCTCCATATACCGCAATACACTCAGACAGGAATGTGCTCTCCTGCGGCAGCATGCCTCTTCCAACGCTTTATCTTCTTTCAGCGCCAGATCCGTCAGTCTTTCAACAGCAAGAATAAACTCCAGGCTTTTTTCGGAATAGGGCCTGTTGACGATGGAACCCGGATTTATGACATAATGATACTGCGGCTTAAATCCATAAACATAATTTTCAGTCCGGGATAATACATCTCCGAAAATATAGGTGTCCTCATAAAGCTGTCCCTTCGGAAAACGCAGCTCCGAAAAAACGCTTTTATGATACAGTTTTCCACATCCGCTCACATCTATTCTGTCATGATAAAGTGCTGCCTCAAAAGCCTCCTTGCGGGAAAAAATCACCCACTGACCGGAAACATCCGTATTTGTCCTGACACGCTTTCCGCGCTCAATAAAATGATTTGCCTGACTGACAAGACATTTTTCCGCTTTATTTATCAGCATACTCAAATAGGACAAATATGTTGTTTCAACATAGTCATCCGCATCAACAAATGCATAATACTCTCCGACAGCCTTTTCAAGCCCATAGTTTCTGGCGTCAGACGGACCGCCGTTTTCCTTACGAAATACCCGGATCCGGTCATCTTTTTCAGCGTATTTCTCACATATATCTCCGGAATGATCCGGCGATCCGTCCACAACAAGGATCAGTTCAAAATTTGTATAATCCTGACGCAGCACAGATTCAATACATTTGCTAATGTACTTTTCAGCCATATAGACAGGTACGATTACAGATACTTTATCCATTCTGAACACAAACGATCCTTTTCCTCATTACGATCTGTTCCGCGTGTCAGAATCGCCTCTTATTTCACGCAGTATTTTAACAGTATGCGTCAGCCCACGCTCTGCGTCAAACAACCCTTTCCATCCCAGACGGATCAGCTCGCTGCTGTCCAAAGATGAATTTTCCATGGAACAATATGTTTCTTTCTCTTTTTCCGTCATGCTCTCCGACCGCAGCTGTACACCGGCTGTCCGGGCCAGAATTTCCCCCAGATTCCGTATGCTGATGACAGAATCCGGATTGGAAATGTTATATGCATGACTGTTCTCCCCCATTATCAGCACCTTGCAGATAGCGGAAGCACAATCCAGACAATAACAGTAACTGCGTATCTTTGCACCATCGCTTTTCATGACGATGTCCTCACCGCGGGTCGCTGTATTTGCCCAGACGGACGACACCCGGTTATCCAGCGGTGATGCCGTCGGCCCGTAAATATGTCCCGGGCGTACGATGACCGACTCCACTCCATATTCCGCCACATAGGATGCACAGAGAGTTTCGGCAGCACGCTTTCCCACGGAATATGAATTTCTTACATTCATCAGATCAATGAAACCATAGTCGTTCTCCCGGTACGGTCTGTTTCCTGCCTTCTCTCCATAAACCTCAGAACTGGAAATATACAAAACCCGCTTTGTCCCGGATTTCTTCGCATGATCCAACAGACATTTCATACCTGTAAAGTTGCTGAGCATCGTTTCTACGGGTTCTTTTATTACAAGTTCCGGAATCGCATTGCCGGCACCGTGAATGATATAATCCGCCGGAACATCCAGCGTATTATCAGAACGGCTTGAATCATACGGAATAAAGGTGAAATCCTCTCGTTCAACCATGCTGCCGAATCGATCTTTCATTTTTTCCGGCCGTCTTCCCGCCGCATAAATATGGACCGGCACATCATGGGTATCGTTGTATCGAAAAAGGATATCCACAACAGAAGAGCAGATAAGCCCTGCTGCCCCCGTGATCAGAACAGATTTTCCTGCAAGTGTGTGGATATCCGGCAAAACTGAAAGCACTTCATCAACATCACTTATCCAGGTATCTGATCCATATAATGTCGTTTTCTGCCTTGTCATTTCTCTTTCCTTTTTCTCTCTTTCTTCTGTCTGTCACAGATAGATGATCTTTTTTGCTTTTATTTCTCAGAAAAAGTAACGGCAAGATAATTATTATAGCCGGCACCGGCAACCAGATCGATCTGCACGATCGTTACGATCTCTCCATACTGATTGATAAACATTGGCTGTTCCATATCCAGCCTGTTCAATGTGTGTGCCAGCATTTCATCCACATCCAGCTCCGTCTCCATTCCCTCAGGAATTGTGACTATGTCGTCAAACATACCCCTGACACTTTCTTTCAGTTCCTCAATATACTCTTCTTCGCTGATCCCTTTCTGCTCCAGGATCATTTCATTTGTAACTCTGCATCCGTTCTCAAAGTCATAGCCATATGCAGCATAATTTATGATCTCACCTGGTGTATCCGAGGTAAGGAGCAGAAAAAGCTGATCACCGTTCCAGTACGCATCCCAATCTACTTTTCCAAAAATCAGAGACAATCCATTTTTCATATTCTCAAACTGATCTTCTGCCAACGTTCCGAATTCCTCAGCAATCTCTTTGTTGATCTCTTCAGCGTCAGGGGTATCGGCATTGATCTGCGGAATATGGAAAGAATACGTTGACTGATTCCCCAAATCGTCCTCATAAAAGCCGTCCACGCTGTAAAGCTCGCAGACGGATGCTTTCTGTGTCTGATCCGCAGATACAGTAGATGAAAATGCAAGCATCAGGGACAGGGTCAGCATAATTACCAATGTTCGTTTCATAATGATCACTCCTCCTCCATCATGTCATTTAAATACTCTATTCAGCAGATTTTCCACTTAATCCAGGTACAACACGGATCCAACATATATACGGGACTGCTAATTCAGGAAAACCCATAAAAGTTATCCCTGTTTCCATATTATACTATATTTTCAGAAAGGCAATGGAAAAAGGGCCATCGCTATGCGACAGCCCAATTTCAAAAAATTGATACTGAAACACCTCAGTGCGGATTCGATACTATTACAGCGGCTGGTAGCTGCCGGTCGGTTCCATACCTTCGATCTGATCTGCGTTGATGATCTCCTGCTTCCATCCCAATGACGCTGTGTCATAGATCCACTGTCCGGTAGCCAGTGGCTGTTCGGAGTAGTTATGCTCATTATACTTGATCGGACCGATAACCGTGTTGATCTCCAGGTTCTTTGCAGCAGCAGCAAGAGCCGAGGCATCCAGAGAACCCGCTGCGTTCAGAACAGCATACAGAATTTCGATATTCGCATAATCGTATCCTGCGGTAGCAGGAATCATTGTCTTTCCTGTAACAGATTCGAATTGTGCAGCCAGTTCCTCGCTTGTCATCCCATCCATGGAAGAAGCAAACGGGAAATCTTCATTCCACCAGACTTCCGTGCAAAGCCCGCTCACATCGATATTTTCTATATCTCTTTCAAAAAGCGCCGCTTTGGCGATCGTGATACATTTGATTTCTGACAGATAGCCGTCCTCTTCCAGCTGCTCATAAAAGTTTTTGAATTCGTCCGTCGTCATAACGCCGGTCAGAATATCAACCTTCTGATTTTTCAGGTTCCGGATCACGTTGCTGAAATCGGTCTGCCCCGGCTGATACACGCCCGGATCATACGCCGTATAGCCGTTTGCCTCTGCAAAATCAGGCGCAGCATTGATCATGATCGATCCTTCTGTATCATTTGCATGAAGTACGCCGATGCGCCCGGAGGATCCACACTCATCCCAGGCAGCTTTGAAGCAGGTGAGTTCCGATTCTGTGTTAAAACCGGCATGGAAAGAATACTTATGCGGTCTCACAGCCCAGGCCTCATCCGGTGTATCGACGGAAAGGCATACCACGCCTTTTTTCTCACAGATCTTGGAAACAGGAACTGTGGTATCCGCCGTTTTTGACGTGATCATGATATCCACGTTCTTCTCTTCGATCAGTCTCTTTGCCGCCGCTTCCGCTTCTCTCGGATCGGACTGTGAATCTGCTGTGATCAAACTGATTTTTGCGCTGCTTCCGTTGATCTGAATTCCGGCTTCATTTGCTTTGTCCACCGCAAAATTGGTGAATTCTTCCGTGTACTCACCGAAAGAAGCATACACCCCTGTTTTCGGATAAACAAAACCGACTTTGATCACCTGCGTATCTCCCGAAGAAGGCTCAGCCTCTGACGCAGAGGAAGCTTCTTCAGCCCGTACTGCTGTATTACCGCAGAAGCCTGCAAGTGAAATGGCCAGCAATCCGGACATGAGCAGGGCGGAAATCTTCATTATTTTTTTCTTCATGACCTGTCCTCCTTTTACTTACCAAGTTCCGCTTCAATTTCAGCAAGTCTCTGTGTATTCCCGTTCTGTACGTGATAATCGCGGTTATACCGGTGATCATCAACCTTGGTCACAAGGAACACGTTGACCAGTGCAACTGCCATAAACACAAGATAAGCATAACGGATCTGACCGCCGGTCGCATTCTGCACGATGGCATTGATCAGGAACTGCATGGCTGTCACCGCACCCTGGATCGGGAAGATCACACTGTTAACCTTGGAAAATCCCTGTCTTCCGAAAATCGCGGTCGGAAGAGAAGTGGTGAAGTTCGCAGATCCGCCGATTCCCAATGCGATCATGAAAAGTGAAATGTATACGCATGGCATGATATTCGTAAAGTTCAAAACCAGCGCTACCGCATACCAGATACCGAAACCGATCATAGTCCGCTTTGTGCCGAGACGGTCATCCAGCACACCGATCAGGAAGGAACCTCCAACACCGACAAGAGCCAGAACTGTCATGATCAGCATGGCGGTATTGGCAGAAAATCCAAGTTCCTGGTTGCGGAGAACAAGCTGGCTCATGACACCGACTGAGCAGATCTGGAAAAGTCCGGTCGTAATAGCAGCAAGCCAGAGTTCCTTTTTGGAGAGAAGGTTCTTTACCGTCCATCCGCCGTCATCATCATCGTTATCATCCATATCGTATTCTGCCTTGAACACTTCATCCGAAACATTGTCGGGATTGATATGCCGCTCCTGCGGTGTATTGCGAAGGAAGATCATGCCGACGATTCCGAGTATGATGACACCGATCACGATCGGAACGACGCCGCCGGTGATATAGAATCTGGCTATCAGAAAAGCAAGGATCGGGCAGTACATAGCGGAAGCCAGATTGTGACCCATCGTCGTGTACCCCATGACAACACCTTTTTTCTTCGGGAACCACTGGGCAACAAGTGCACCGCCGCAGATATAGCCGGCCGACATGATCGATCCGGTCACAACGCACATACATACAAGATACATACCTACGCTTGACGCATTGCCCACGCCGTAATAACCGACACCTGCCAGAATACACAGAATACCGGAAAGCCATCTGGGACCGATCTTGCGGTTGAGCTGGCCAAGCAGGATAAAGAACACGACGCCAACAAGTCCAGCAATCGAATTCATAGTAAGAAGTGTGGCATTTTCTACACGCAGCGCAGCGGCAACGGCAGGCACTGTCACATTGGAACCGTCATTGCACATACCCACATAGAACCAGAACATCAACAGACAGTAAATGATCGGGAACCATCCCGGACCGAAATTTACAACAGAACTCTTGTTGCCATCATCTACTTTGGGTTTTTTTGCCATACGAACCTCCTTGTTTTGAAACTGCTGTTACTTTCCTTGTTTGCGCCATCCGCCGGACATACAGCACCCCGGAGGGATTTATCCCACAGAAAAAGCCGATGGCTCCTCTATGCGATAAAAAAGATTTGCCGGGATGCCGACACATAGATGACAAAACAGGGCAAATCTAAAAAAAAAATATTTCTAAAAACATGTCTGTTTTTGACAGACACAATACACAATTACATAATAAATCGTATCACAGTTTTCTTCTGTTTTCAATGTGTATATAGGTAATTATCTCGACAGGACAACTTTAAATGATTCCCTTAACCGCTGATGTTTCACACGCGTTGCATCAAAGCGCACCGTGCGAAAAGCAATCTGCATTACGGGTCCCGTACCCAGCGCACAGATCACGGTTCCGATTCCAACCGGACCGCCCAGTTTCCATCCAATCAGCGTAGCCGTACTGAGCAGCGCTATGCTGACCAGCCCGATCGGGATTTTCTTCACCCTCTTTGATAATCCCACAAGCAGCGTATCCCTCGGACCGCAGCCAAGCGACGCCATCATGTAGGTATACTGTGTATAGGCCAGGATAAACAGACCGATGACCATGACCGGAATCCCGCTAAACAGCGAACGGCATGCCGGCACCACGTGGAGCCAGTTGAAAAAATCAACCGCTTTTCCCACGACGACCGCATCGATAAACATGGCGATCCCGATCGGTTCCTTCAGCAGGATATCGATTCCGAGAATAGTAAGCGATACGGCGATGGACGCACTGCCGTACAGGATCCCCAGGCTCCTTGATAATCCAAGATTCAGCACATCCCACGGTGCTGCACCGAGATTGGCCTGTATCGTCAGATACACGCCGAATCCATTCACGAACAGACTGGCGGCCGCAAGGATCATATTTAAAGCGATGGCGCGCAGTGTTCTGTTTCTGCGCAGCTCTTTTGTCATGATTTCATTCTCCTGTCACACCCGGTAATGATAGTATACTGTCATTTTTCATTGACCAGCTTACCCGTTATATGTTCCGGAATGATCTCATAGACGGCTGTTGCTTTGCCATCGCGCCGGATCTCCGTTTCAATGTAATCCATGTCATCTGTAAATTTCAGACTCAGCTGTCTGCTGATCTCCATCGCTCTGTCATAGTCTTCTACAAGGCGAGCCCGTCCGAATATGATCACACTGCGGATATTCAGAGCCCAGTCGCCTTCTCTCAGGAATCCCTCATCCCATACACAGAATGATACTTTGCTGCAGCGCCTGAGCGCATCCGTCTTATGTCCCTTTATCCCGCTGTGAAAATACAAGTGTCCGTCTTCTTCACAATACCAGTGATCGATCGGTAAACCGTACGGATATCCGTCATCTCCCTGCACGCTCAATACACCCCGCTTCTGCCGCCTCAGCACGGTGATGCACTCTTCATATGTCAGCTTTTGCTTAATTCTTGTCAATTCTCTAAACATATGTAACTCCCTGCCTATTATGATATGACTCAAAAGAACAATTGACAAGAAAAAACGGAGAGGACAGTTATAGAGGCACCGGGCGCGGCGGAAAAGCCGTGATCTGTTTCCGGCAGCGTAAAGAAAAAACAGAAAACATGCACAGGAACGGTAGGAGCAGGCGAGGAAGCTTCACGAATTCTCTGTTCGCGCCGTCCGCGCCGTGTCTTGGCGCCTCAATTCTAGTCCGCCGGTCATAAACAGGCGCGATACAGTAAGAACTGAAGTGAAGCAGCCGAGCGCGACGTGTTCCGTGCAGTTTTCTGTTTCTCTTATACGATGCCGGAAACAGATCACGGCTTTGGGATTAAAACAAATGACTCAGGCCTCCCATTCGTCTATGGCTTTGCCGATATCATGACGGTAATACTTGTTGGCAAAATCAACCCAGTCGACAGCCTTGTAAGCATTGGCGCGGGCTTCCTTCAGATCTTTTCCCAGGGCTGTGATACCCAGTACTCGGCCTCCGTTTGTGATGATCTCCCCTTTCCCGTTTAAGGCACTGCCCGCGTGGAAGACAAAATACCGGTCCTGATCATTGAATTTTTCCAGTCCGCGGATTGGAAATCCTTTTTCGTAGGACAGCGGATACCCATCGCTTGCCAGAATAACACATACGCAGGCGTCATCCATAAATTCCAGATCGATCTGATCCAGACGTCCGTCAATGCAGGCTTCCACAACTTCTACCATGTCGTTTTTCATGCGAGGCAGAACGACCTGTGCCTCCGGATCCCCGAATCTGGCGTTGTATTCCAGCACCTTCGGGCCGTCTTCTGTCAGGATCAGTCCGAAAAAGATCACGCCTTTAAACGGGCGTCCTTCAGCCGCCATCGCGTCGACGGTGGGCTGGAACACATATTTCTGACAGAACTCGTCAATTTCTTTCGTGTAATATGGAGTCGGCGAGAAGTTTCCCATGCCTCCCGTGTTCAGACCCTGGTCCCCGTCTTTGGCACGCTTGTGATCCTGTGCGGAGGCCATTGTCTTCACGATCTTGCCATCCACAAAAGAAAGGACGGACACTTCGCGGCCGGTCAGGAATTCTTCCACCACCATCCGATTTCCCGCGGATCCGAATTTTTTGTCCAGCATGATAGTCTGAACACCTTCCTGCGCTTCTTTCTTGGTCTCACAGATCAGCACACCTTTTCCAAGCGCCAGACCATCAGCCTTCAGAACGACCGGATACTTTGCCGTCTGCAGATATTCCCAGGCCTTTACGGGATCGTCGAATGTCTCGTATGATGCTGTCGGAATATTATATTTTTTCATCAGATCCTTGGAAAAGGCCTTTGATCCTTCCAGAATCGCCGCATTTTTTCTGGGACCGAAAACACGTAGACCGCGATCTTCGAACACATCAACGATCCCGCCCACCAGCGGATCATCCATACCGATGATCGTCAGGTCAATCTGCTGCTCAATGGCAAAGTCTGCCAGTTTACCGAATTCCATTGCACTGATCGGTACGCATTCCGCCAGCTGCGCAATACCGGCATTTCCCGGCGCACAGTAGATTTTTGTCACTTTCGGGCTCTGTGCGATCTTCCACGCGATCACATGTTCACGCCCGCCGCTGCCCACGATAAGTACTTTCATGTTGCCCTCGCTTTCCTGATCACTGATCATCACTTACTTCAGGGATACACTTTGGAAAAGTCAGATAGTTCCGAATGTATAATCGGCAATGTGCACTTTCCCGTCTTCGACCTGAATGCGGCCGTTTGCGATCAGATCGATCGCAGCAGGCAGGATTATCCACTCGGCCTCTTCCATCACTCGTCTCTGCAGGATCTCCGGCGTATCGCCTTCCTGAATATAGACGGCTTTCTGCAGGATGATCGGCCCGGTATCCGTCCCGGCATCCACAAAGTGCACTGTTGCACCTGTCACACGCACCCCCCGCTCGAGAGCTGCCTCATGTACTTTCAGTCCATAATACCCCTTGCCGCAGAAAGACGGGATCAGAGCAGGATGGATGTTGATGATCCGATTCGTGAAGGCATGCACCATGGCTTCCGATATCACAACAAGACAGCCTGCCAGAACGACCAGATCCGGACTGAAAGACTGCGCTGCCGCAAGCCACGCATCATTGAATTCAGCACGCGACGCAAACTGTTTCGGACTGACGCACAATGCCGGTATTCCTCTTTTCTTTGCCCGCTCAAGCGCATAAGCACCCGGATTGTTGCTGATCACACCGGCTACTTCGGTATTCGTAATGCTCCCGTTATCGATCGCATCAAAGATTGCCTGCAGATTTGTACCGCCTCCTGACACGAGTACCACGATTTTCATGTCTTTTTCTTCCCTGCCTTTCTTCCGCTGTCCGTGCTGTTTCCTTTATTCTCTCAAATGAGCACGACACCTTTCTCACCGGCTTCGATCACACCGATCTTATACGGATACTCTCCGGCAGCCCGCGCTGCCTTCACAGCTGTATCCACATCGGACGGACTGACTGCCAGAACCATACCGATTCCCATATTGTATGTGTTGTACATCATATGTTCTTCGACCTCACCTTTTTCTGCAAGCAGGCGGAAGACCGGCGGAACAGGATAACTGTCTTTTCTGATCGCCGCCAGAGTGCCCTCCTGCAGCATCCGCGGTACGTTCTCATAAAAACCGCCGCCGGTAATGTGACTGCAGGCCTTGATCCTCACACCGGCCTCTCTGATTTCCTTAAGAGCGCGGACATATATCTTTGTCGGTGCCAGAAGTATCTCACCCAGCTTGCCGTGAAGCTCATCGTAATAGGTATCCAGGGACTCCGGTGTCATCTCGAATATCCTGCGCACCAGCGAGAAACCGTTGCTGTGCACCCCGGAAGAAGCAAGACCGATCAGAACATCGCCATCCTTCAGATCCTGTCCTGTGATCATATCTTTCTCATCAACAATGCCGACGGCAAAGCCGGCCAGATCATATTCATCAACCGGATAGAATCCCGGCATCTCAGCTGTTTCCCCGCCGATCAGTGAGGCGCCGGCCTGTACACAGCCGTCTGCTACACCTTTTACGATGTCAGCGATCTTTTCCGGTACATTTTTCCCACAGGCAATATAGTCCAGGAAAAACAGCGGTTCTCCGCCTGCACAGGCAATGTCGTTGACACACATGGCCACACAGTCGATCCCGACCGTATCATGTTTATCCATCAGGAAAGCAAGCTTCAGCTTAGTGCCTACACCGTCCGTTCCCGATACCAGAGTCGGTTTTTCCATGGTTTTGTACTTTTCAATGGAAAAAGCTCCCGAAAAGCCGCCCAGACCGCCGAGCATTTCCGGACGGATCGTGGAGGCAACATGCTGCTTCATCAGTTCGACCGAACGGTAACCAGCCTCAATGTCTACTCCTGCGTTCTTATAATCCATAAGTTTTCCTTTCTTTGCTGTAGTTGTTTTGCCAGACTTTTCAAAGCGTTATCATTCATAATGTCGGTATCCGACTCTCTGCAGCTTCGCGTCCTTCGCCTCGACCTGCTGGCGGAGGTCTTCCGCATGAGCCTTCACTCTGGCCAGGATCTCCGCATCGGAAACCGCCAGGATCTTGGCCGCAAGTATAGCGGCGTTGGCTCCGCCGTTGATGGCAACTGTTGCTACCGGGATACCTGTCGGCATCTGCACGATCGAATACAGCGAATCGCGGCCTCCTAATGATGTTGTATGCATTGGAATGCCTATGACAGGAAGCGGGAAGATTGCCGCGCACATGCCCGGCAGATGGGCTGCCATGCCGGCTCCGGCAATAATGACCTTCAGACCTCTGTCTTCCGCTGTCTTTGCATACTCAAAAAAAGTGTCTGGTTCTCGATGAGCAGAAATGATCGTCATTTCAAATTCAATTCCGAGTTTTTCCAGCATATCTGCCGCTTTTGCCATGACCGGCATGTCCGAGTCACTGCCCATTACGATTCCTACTTTTGCCATGATGTTTCCTCTCTTTTTCTGATGATGCTCTGTCTGTATATTTACAAATTTTTATTCAGTTCTTCTGTTCCGGGAAGGACAAAACGCCCGTTCTCCAGAAGCGGTATTTCTGACCCGTCCCGGCATAGGACACGGATCGAACCCAATTCGTTATAAGGGATCGTTATATCCGTGTGACAGTTGTAATATGCTTTTTCCGGATTTTCCTTTCTCAGAACCGACTGCTCATTATCACGCGCGATAATTTCTTTTCCGTCCGGATTGAATACGGCAATATCCTCCTGCCGGCTGTAGCAGGTATCGCCGAACGCGAAATGCGGACCCGTTTTTTCCGCGATCAGGATCGGCAGGATCTCCGCGATATGATACTTCTGCCCGACTGCATACGCTGTGGTGTTGGTCCCGATAGCGAACTCCCCGACAGGAAGTGTCGGATGCCGGAACAGTATGTTCTCTTCTATGTATTTTCTGCCTTTTTCAGGATCTTCGAAATTGGCACAGCTGTACTCTTTCACCATACCGTTTTCGATCCGGATACGCAAGTCCTCGAACCGGAAACCTTCCAGCGCTGCAGAACAGACATGCAGCAGACCGTTCGTTCCCTCCAGTACCGGTGATGTAAAGACCTCGCCGACCGGAATATTGACATCCGCTACACAATTTTCAAAGTTGGTCTGTTTTGAAGGATCTGTCAGTTCATGGAACATCACCGTCAGTTCTGTCTCATTTTTTCCTCCGCCGCACACTCTGGCCGCAAACCCTTTGTCCAGGGCATCGATCAGATATTGCTGGATGCGCTGGTACTGCTGATAATCCAGGTTGTTTATCCGGATCGTCTCCCGGAAAATTTCCGGAAAATCTTTTCCAATCCCGGGTACAGGATAGGAAATTATAGTGAAGCTTCTCTCTTCACCTTTAATATATCGATTCGTGATCTGGCCAGCCTCACTGACATATCGTAACTGCTCCTTCTGCTGTTCTTCCGTCATCTGGAGAACAGTATCTTTTGCCTGCGGTTTAAACGGAGTCTCGCCAAACACTTCCAGCACAAGCGGACCGGCATGGACCGCTGCCAGTTCCTTCCTGCTCTCATATGCATTCTGCAGGGCCTGCAGGCGCCGCGTAACAAACCGGGAGTCTGTAAACAGAGCCGCATCATTGCGATGATCATAATCAAACTGCGGATTCGGAACAGCACCGTAACATCCGCCGCGGGTCTGTGAGCGCCTGTTTACAACATGGGCGGACGGACGGTATAAAATACTTTCCAGCCCCAGTTCCTTCAACTGACCAATTGCAGCGCGGACCATCCGCTCAAACCCGACACGGTACAGAATGACCGCAGTCTTCTTTTGGGAAAGATCTTTTCCCTGTACTTCAAAACCGATCCGGTATCCCTCTGTCCAGGTCCTTGCCATTGCTTCGATTTCGGATTCCGGCAGTGTATTCAGGTACGCCGCCATACCGGTCTCGTTTTCGGTAATGTATTCGCCATACCGGTACAGATAACGCAGATCGCTCAGATCCGAGTCCATCACGATATCGCGCAGAAATGAAAGCGAAGGATCGATCAGCTCCCGTGTGCGGTCATCGGCAAACTGTTCACAGTAGTCACTGGCGTACCAGTACAGAATCCCGTGCAGCTGCTCCGCATCCGGCGTGTTTCCGGCAAACACTGCGTACACCTGCAGAAAAAGTTCCATGAGAAGGAGCATGTCACGTTCCCGGTCTTCAAACGCAAAAACAACAGCTCCGCGAAGTTCGGTATACAGGAAGCTGATCATCTGCCCGATCTCCCTGCCGAAGACCTCACAGGCCATATCCGGATTTCCATAGCACTTACTGTAGTTCTCCGGGAGTATCTCCTCATATAACTCTCTGTTCAGAGCGCGCCATTCCTCTTCAGAAAATTCGTCAAACGCGTCCATTTCCAGCGCCTGTCTCAGATCCTCCATCCGCAGCAGGAAGCGGGCTTCATTCTGAAAAAAACCTCTGCCCGGATCCTGCACGATCGCCTCTGCAGGGATCTGCATGATCCGCTCATATGCCAGCGTATATCTTTCCTGCTCTTCTTCTGTCAAACAGCCCCAGCTGCTCATGGCTGAAATCTCCTTTACCCTTACTCTAAGTTTTTTAACAGCCGCTTTTCAGGCTTCCTCCAGCGACATGTTTATCTATGACCGTCTGCATATAACTCCAGATCGCCTCCGACCCGGATGCCGTTTTCTCGTTGCGCTTTTCCACCTGCGTTCTGGCAATTCCATGTGCGGCCCAGTCATCGCCATTGTTGCTGTCGTTGAGAAGCATCGGCTGAAAATTGTCCATCGTGTGAGCGAACCGGGATTCCGGTGTCTCATACTTTTCGAATTCATCCCAGAGTGAACGCAGCTCTTTTCCCTGATCTTCCGGCAGCAGTCCGAACAGTCTTTCCGCCGCCTTGAGCTCACGTTCCTTCTGGGTCTCTTTTCCTTCGGGATCGTAGGCGTAAGTGTCGCCGGCATCGATTTCAACCACATCATGGATCAGGATCATCAGCATTGTCCTTGTAATATCCAGTTCTGTGTTGGCGTATTCACGGAGCAGCCAGGCCATAATTGCCATATGCCAGGCATGCTCGGCATCATTCTCATTCCGCCCGTGACCGGACAGATGAGTCTGCCTGAAAATGTTCTTTTCTTTATCCAGTTCCAGAGAAAACTCCAGCTGCTTCCGGAAGCGCTCGTCATTCATCTTTTTCCCTCTTATATTTTTGCCGGAACTCTGCCGCATTTACCGGATTCCATTCAGAAAAACTGTCAGCCAGATGATCATCATCAGGCCTGACGTGATCGTCGCCGTCACACACAGACGATAGCGTGACTCTCTCCTGGCCAGCGCTATCATACCGATGATAAACGCATACAGTGCAAAAAGTGCGCCGACCAGTCCGACTGCTCCCAGAACCAGACCGCCTTTTCCTTCCAGTATAAAAGCGACAAGGATCAGGATCAGAAGGATTGCCAGTGAAAGGCCTGAAAACACGAGCGATGCATTGGCACGGGGCATATCTCCCGGCTCAAGAAAGCTGTAGGTCCCTTCTTCTTTTTTCATTGAAAGACTCCTTTATACTCCTCTGCCCCGTACGTTTCATAATATGCACAGACAGCCTGCTGCAGCTCCGGTGTAAGCGGGGAATTATCCGCTTCTTTCAGAGAAGCATAAACATCAGCCATTGTCACGATCGCCTGAGCGTCAAACCCGTACGTTTCACGGATCTCCGACAGGGCGCTCTTTGTTCCCCTGCCGCGTTCCATGCGGTCCAGCGAGACCATCAGCCCCAGTATCTGTACATCTCCCTGCGCACGCAGGATCGGAAATGTCTCTTCAATGGATTTGCCGGATGTCGTGACGTCCTCAATGATCACTACCCGGTCTCCGTCATGCAAAGGACTTCCGAGCAGTATCCCGGCATCACCGTGATCCTTGGCTTCCTTACGATTGGAACAATACCGGATATCGACATGGTACAGTTCACTGAAAGCCATTGCCGCAGCTACGGCAAGCGGGATTCCTTTATACGCCGGTCCGAACAGCACGTCAAAATCCGTTCCATAGTGATCATGGATCGCTTTTGCGTAATACTCGCCCAGACGCCTCAGCTGCGCTCCCGTTACATAAGCGCCCGCATTCATGAAAAACGGCGATTTTCTGCCGCTTTTCAGAGTAAACTCCCCGAACTTCAGCACGTTGCTGCTGATCATGAACTGTATGAATTCCTGCTTGTAGTTTTCCATTTACTGACCTCTCCTGTTTATTACTCTGTCCTGTACCCGTTCTGTTGATCCCGGTCAGTGCACCGTTCCGATGATCTCGCGTATGTTCGCAAGCCCCTGCTCCTGCACGTATGACCGCATGCCGTCCACGATCTCCGCCGTGATATCCGGCTGTATGAAATTGGCTGTTCCGACTGCCACTGCCGAAGCACCGGCCAGCATAAACTCCAGAGCGTCCTCTGTGCTTCGGATACCGCCCATGCCGATCAGCGGTATGGATACGGCCTGCGCACACTGCCAGACCATGCGCACGGCGACCGGATGGATCGCAGGTCCGGACATACCGCCTGTCTTATTGGCCAGCACAAAGGTACGCCGCTGTACGTCGATCTTCATGCCTGTCAGCGTATTGATGAGCGACAGCGCATCGGCACCGCCGGCCTCCGCGGCTCTGGCAATTTCGGCAATATCTGTGACGTTCGGACTAAGTTTCATGATAACAGGCTGCGCGGCTGCCGCCTTTATCTTTTTTGTGATATTTTCTACCCCCCGCGGAACAAGGCCGAATGCGATCCCTCCCTCTTTCACATTCGGGCAGGAAATGTTGATCTCCAGCATATCGACCGGCTGATCCCGCAGTTTCTCGACCACGCGGAGGTATTCCTCTTCAGTGTGCCCGCAGACGTTGACAATTACTTTTGTGTCAAATTTTTTCAGAAACGGCAGGTCACGCTTCAAAAAGGTATCAATACCTGGATTCTGCAGACCGATCGCGTTGAGCATGCCGCCGTATACTTCCGCCACACGCGGTGTGGCATTGCCTTCCCAGGGCACGTCGGCCACACCTTTGGTGACAACTGCGCCCAGCCTGTTCAGATCGACAAATTCACTGTATTCCATGCCGGACCCGAATGTCCCGGATGCTGTCATGACCGGGTTGGCCAGTTCAACGCCGGCAATCGTAACGCGAAGATCAGCTTCCTGCATTTCACTGTTTTCGGTTTTCATTTTTTTCATCTCCGGCAGGATCACTTCCAACTGCTCATCAGGTCTTCCTATCACACCCGTGCTCATAACTCGATCTCCTCTGCGCGGAACACCGGCCCGTCTTTGCAGATTCTCCGATTCTTTACCTGTGAATGCTCATCGGTGTCTGCAGTTCTGCAGACACAGGCCAGACAGGCACCGACTCCGCAGGCCATCCGTTCTTCCAGCGAAAGCCAGCATGAGATCCCGTTTTCCTCCGCACAGGTCTTGAGTGCCCGCAGCATCGGTGTCGGCCCGCATGCGAACCACACTGTATTTTTTCTTCCCGGTCTCTCCGAAATCTCTCCGGCCTCCCGCAGCGCATCAAGCACTGTCCCTTTTGTACCGATACTCCCGTCTTCCGAAGCGATCAGAACATGATCACAGACGGTATTAAATTCCCGTGAAAGAAATGTGCTGCTGTCCCGGTAACCCAGTACTGCCGTGATCTGTATCCTGCCGGTACCGTCAGTACACCCGGTTACTCCGACACTGTCCTTTAGGGCCTTAGCGGTCTCCAGCAGCGGCGGTATTCCGATCCCGCCCCCGATCAGGAAAACCCGTGTTCCGGTTTCCTCCCGACTGCCAGTGATCGTCTCCACCGGAAATCCATTTCCCAGAGGTCCCAGCAGTTCCAATGTGTCTCCGGGCTGCAGACGGCTGAATTCTTCTGTTCCTGCACCACTGACACGGTAGATCAGGCGGATCGTTCCTTCCTCCCTTCCGATACCGGCCAGACTGACCGGGCGCGGAAGCAGACGGCTTTTGTCAGCACAGTATAAACTGACAAACTGCCCCGCCCGTGCTTGTGCCGCTATATCCGGAACTGACAGCTGCAGGTCGTAAATTCCTGAAACCAGTTCTTTTTGTGATATGACTGCTGCCTGTTGCTTCTTCCTGTATTTCATATCTCTGAGTCCTTCTTCCGGAAACATTGTCTCTTTTTATCTGCAGATCACACCCCGGATATCGTCGATCATGTCGATCACCGCCTGACGGGCCGCATACTCAAAGGCCGCCTCCCCGAATGCTTTGTATTTATCGTTTTTATAGGCACAGATAATCCCGCGGGAGGAATTTACAATGGCACCAAGTCCGTCCTCGTTAAAGAATGGTCTCAGATCTTCTGCTGTTCCTCCCTGCGCGCCGTAGCCCGGCACCAGAATGTAACTGTGCGGCATGATCCTGCGGAGCGTTCTTCCCATCTCGGGATATGTTGCCCCGACAACAGCCCCTACGTCACTGTACCCGCAGCTTCCGTCGATCATGTCCTCGCCCCACTCGGCCACCTTTTCGCCTACCAGCTCATACAGGGGCCGTTCTCCGATCTGCTGATCCTGAAATTCTCCGCTGGAGGGATTGGATGTCTTGACCAATACAAAAACACCTCTGTTTTCTTTTTTGCAGACATCCAGAAAAGGCTTTACTCCGTCGCTGCCAAGATACGGATTGACTGTGGCAAAATCTTCATGAAATCCTGAAAACGTTTTGCTGCCGATCTGTACGCTGCCAAGATGCCCTGCCGCGTAAGCAGCCGATGTGGAACCGATATCGCCGCGCTTGATGTCTCCGATCACGACCAGTCCTTTTTCCTGACAGTAAGCAACTGTTTTCTCAAAAACGGCAAGTCCCGGCACACCGAACTGCTCATACATGGCAATCTGCGGCTTGACAGCCGGGATCAGATCGTAAACGTTATCTACGATAGCCTTATTAAACTGCCAGACCGCTTCCGCTGCCGCCTCCAGACTCTCACCGTATTCTGCAGCGGCCTTATTCATGATCCCCTGCGGGATATACGACAGCATCGGGTCCAGACCGACAACGACCGGCGCCTGTGTTTTCTGAATCTTTTCTATAAGTTTAGCGATCATCTGTTTCTCCTTTTATCATTCCATTTGCATCATTTCTGACATCGGCTGTCATTCTGTGCCTGGCGGATACGAGTACACGATCCGGCCGCCGCAGATCGTCATTTTCACGCGACCCCGGACCTGACGCCCGTCAAATGGGGTATTGCGGCCTTTGGAAGCGAACTCTGACGCATCGATCCGGTATGTTTCCTTCGGATCAATGATCACAACATCTGCCTCGGCTCCTGTCCTCAGCGTTCCGCGTTCTGCCATTCCGAGGATCACCGCCGGATTGCCGCTCATTTTTTCCGCCATCTGCAGCGGTGTCAGAATCCCTATATCCACCAATTCAGTGATCGTCAATGGAACGGCTGTCTCAAGTCCTACGATCCCGAAAGGCGCCTCCTTCATACCGTAACGTTTGTCATCTGCCGTATGCGGCGCATGATCCGTACTGATCACATCAAAAGTGCCGTCCGCGAGACCTTTCCGCAGTGCCTCTCTGTCTTTTTCAGTACGAAGCGGAGGATTCATTTTGTAATTGGTATCTCCGGGGATACGGTCTGCGCTTGTCAGTGTGAAGTGATGCGGACAGACTTCACCTGTCACTCTGATGCCCTGTTCTTTTGCCAGCTTCAGCATCTGTGCAGATCCTTCCGTAGAACAGTGGCACAGATGCAGCCGTGCTCCCGTTTCCCGCGCCAGCATAATGTCCCTGGCCGCGATCACATCCTCTACTGTATTCGTGATACCCGGGAGGCCTTCTCCTTCCTGTACGGTATCTGCGTTGACGCATCCGCCCTGTACCAGATCAGCGTCCTCACAGTGATCCAGAAAAGGAATATCCGCCTCCGCAATGATCCGCATTGCCTGCCGGCACAGTCCGGCATTCATCACGGAACGGCCGTCCTCACTGACAGCCGGAATACCCACGCGGATCATGCCGGGGATATCCGCCAGTTCTTCTCCTTTTTCTCCTTTCGTCACCGCGCCTGCCTGAAGCACATGGATCGGAGCCAGCTGTTCTGCTTTATTTTTTACATACAGCACACGATCCGGTTCATCAATGACCGGCCGTGTATTCGGCATGGCAACGATCGTCGTAAACCCGCCGGCCGCCGCTGCGCGTGCCCCGCTCCCGATATCCTCTTTTTCCGTCTGTCCCGGATCCCGCAGATGCACATGCAGATCCACCAGACCGGGCAGCACCCAGCAGCCTTCCGCATCAACGACCGTATCTGCGTCCGCTTCTTTTCTTCCTGCGGCATCCGTGATCCTGTCTCCGTCGATCCAGAGATCACCCTTCTCGTCACGGCCTTCTTTCGGATCCAGGATCCGTCCGTTCTTTATCAGTATAGATGCCATATCCCGATTTCTTCTCCTGTGTCTGCTTTTTCTTTGTCTGCTGTCTCTTGAGTATACTAAAAAACCACTTCTCCTGCAATGACAGATGCTCATGACAACGGCAGCGATGCCCGACGTTTTCGACCAGCCGCTTCCGTATAACAGACTATATTCCCCTAGGTATTCCTTGACTTTTCCATGTCCGACTTCTATAATGAAATATACGTCTGCGAGGCGCTATCTAATTAATACAGTTGTATGGAGGTACATGATGAACAAGGGAACTGTTAAGTGGTTCAACGCTGAAAAAGGATATGGTTTTATCACCGGGGAAGACGGAAATGATGTATTCGTTCATTTTTCCGCTATCCAGGGTGAAGGCTTCAAATCCCTTGATGAGGGCCAGTCCGTGACCTACGATCTGGTAGAGGGGCCGAAGGGTATGCAGGCCGCCAATGTCGTAAAAGAGTGAAGAGCCCATAGCAGAAACATCAGCAACATCAGCAACACCAGCAACACCAAAACGGCTGTCCATTCCGGACAGCCGTTTTATTATTATCATTTGAATTTTTTACTCTGCCGCTTTTTCCGATGTTGCTTCTGTTAATTCTTCCGCGGACTCCGCTGCCGTTTCTGACGCCGCTGCTTCCGTACTTTCCGAAGTCACTTCTGCTGTCTGCTCTTCTTCACCTTCTGTGACCACTTCTACAGAAGCATCCTCTTCAATCTCTTCACCATGGATCACAGCATCCAGATTATTGGTGTAATTCTCCCAGCCGGCCAGCTTCATCTCGGTCGTTTTGACATTGGCAGCCGCGTATTTCGACTGCGTATTGCGGTAGACAAGATAACTGAACCATCCGACAAGAGCCGCAAGTATCACGACCAGGATCGTGATCTCCAGTCTGCGCATGGCTTTTTCCTTTTTCATGATCTGACGGCGGTTCCGTTTCTGCTCTTTATGATAATCAACTTTCTGCTGACTCATTGTTTCGCTCCTTTTCTTAGAATCAATAATTACAAATCCGGCTGCGGGATGTTTTCTCTGATTTATCCGCAATCCTGTAGTAGTATACACTACTTTTTTCAAAAATAAAAGTCTCTGTTTATCCCTTTCGCGGCGCTTGTACTTTTAACTGCGTATTCGTATAATGGATGGAGAGCCGTATCAGAAAGGAGCCGTTTCCGATGATAGCCTTACAGATCGAACATATCCGGGATTTCATGAACAAATTGCTGCTGACGCCCGCTTTTGACAGCTACCGGGTATCAGAAGCCTCTATCACCACTTTTACGACCTTTTCGATCGACGGGATCCTGCACCCGGAATTCTATGACAGCGATCTGATCGACACTCCTGACGCCGCTGCAGAAATACAGATTTCCTGGGAAAGCATCCGGCCTTTCTGCCTCTCCGTATTTAAAGGAAAACGTCTCCCGCTGTCCTTCCATTTTGTCCTGCAGCTGCCCAAGAACCGGATCCCGGATTTTCTTGCAGAACACGGTCTGGTTTCCACTTCTGCCGATGACATTTTCGGTCTTTTTCTGAATATCCAGTACCGCAATACACTCCTGACCGTCACGACCGGTTCATCCACGCGTGTGTTTACCGGAGACCGCACACTGGATCAGGCCTGGGATCAGGCCGTAAAAGAATTTCTTGCCCGGGAAGAGCTCTCATAAATTTCTCTGATCATGCCGCGCAGATACCACTTTACTTTTGCATCAGGCTTCGCACTTCCTCCGCGACTTCCGCAACACTCCGCCCGTCTGTCGGCACAATGTAATCGGCCGCGGCTTCATAACATTCCCGCCGCTGCTCCATCAGTTCCCGTATCCCTTCAAGCGTTTTTTTTCCTTTCAGGACCGGTCGGTTTTCCGCCCTTTTTACACGTGCAAGGATACTTTCCGGCGCCGCTGTCAGAAGTATGATCTTTCCTGAAGCACGCATCACCTCGACATTTTCGGTGCGTGTCGGCACGCCGCCTCCGCAGGAGACAACGACTTCTTCCCGTTCCGCAATTTTTCGCAGAAGGAGCGTTTCCTTCTGCCGGAACGCTCCTTCCCCTTCTTTTTCAAATATTTCCGGAATAGTCATGCCGTATTCCGCTTCGATCTCACGGTCCATCTCGACACGCGGTATCCCGTATTGCCGCATGAGCCAGGCAGCGACGGAGCTCTTTCCGCTGCCCATAAATCCGATTAAATATACATTATTCATGTTTTGCCCCGGATTATTTTTTGACCTTGGCCAGTTCCTTCAGGATCTCGTTGCTGCGCCCCACAAAACGAGTCATTTCGTCGGGTGTGAGCGGACGGTTGCTCAGCATGGCCAGATCATACAGCTGTTCAACAAACACATTGACTTTCCTGGAGCGGCGGTGTTCGAATACATATTTTACCAACTCATTTCTGCCGTTCAGGATCAGCGTGGCCTGCGCTGCAAACATATCATTCCCCATGTCCATGCCTGCCATACTGTACATTTTCATCATATCGCTCATCCGGCGGCTCTCTTCGGATAATGTGATCATGGATGATATATTTTCATCTTTCAGATTCTCCACCTTGACGGTAAGCTTATCCTGTCCGAGCACCTTGCGGAAAAGCTTTTCGAGCGACTCCGTCTCCTTTTTCAGATCGGCCTCTTCCCCGTCTCTCATATCGTCTGTCAGATCGGCGTCGATGCGCTGGAAACGCACATCTTCCTTCTTCATTTCAACATGTGAAATGAATGCCTGGTCGATCGTGTGCTGGAGCAGGACAGCGTCCTTGCTGTCAGCACGGAACATATTGATATACTGACTCTGCTGTGCCTTGTCAGTCACATAGTAGATAACCGTCCGGTTGTCTTTTTCATCTTCATCGTCCGCAGATTCCAGATCATCACTGTCTGTATCAGCGTCCTCTTCTCCGACGACTTCGCCTTCCACATGTTCCGGCTCATCGCTGCTCTCCGCAGCCGTATCGTCATCTGTGCGGGCCGTCTCCAGCGACTCCTCTTTGCCGCCGTCCGTCTCTGACTCACCGGTGTTCTCTTCCCCGGCCTGTGCCTTCAGGTACTCTTCCATAGTCAGGAACTTGCCGTCCAGATCCTCATACAGAATAAAATCCATCATCCTGTCTGAGAATTTTTCATCCTTCAGGCAGCCGAATTTGATAAACGGACTGATATCATTCCAGTATTTCTCATAGTTCTCTCTGTCAGTCCTGTACATGCCTGCGAGCTTGTCCGCAACCTTTTTGGAAATATAAGAAGAAATCTTTTCCACGAACCCGTCGTTCTGCAGCGCACTCCGCGAAACGTTCAGCGGCAGATCCGGACAATCGATCACGCCCTTAAGGAGCATCAGATATTCCGGAATGACTTCTTTAATATTGTCGGCAATAAAGACCTGGTTATTGTACAGCTTGATCTTGCCTTCGATAGAGTCGTATTCCGTGTTGATGCGCGGGAAATACAAGATACCTTTCAGGTTGAACGGATAGTCCATGTTCAGATGGATCCAGAAGAGAGGCTCCTTGTAATCCAGGAATACATGGCGATAGAATTCCTTGTATTCCTCTTCCGTACACTCGGACGGCTGCTTTGCCCACAACGGATGGATATCACTGATGCTGACCGGTCTGCGGCGGATCTTAACCTGCTTTTTATCGTCTTTTTCGATATGTTCAATGACCACATCGTCATCGCGCAGATCCTCCTCGTCGATCGTCTCCTCACCGGGATCCGCATCCTTTTTGGAAAGGAAAATTTCCACCGGCATAAAAGAACAGTACTTCTCGAGTACTTCACGCACGCGGTACTCATTTGCAAACTCCAGGCTGTCCTCATTAAGATGCAGAGTGACTGTTGTGCCCGGTTCCGTACGGTCGCCGGTACCCATGACATATTCCGTACTGCCGTCGCACTCCCAGTGGACAGGCTCTGCACCCTCTCTGAAACTGAGTGTGTCAATATCAACCTGTTCGGATACCATAAATGCAGAATAAAAGCCCAGACCGAAATGACCGATGATCTGATCCTCATCGGCTTTATCCTTGTACTTCTCGAGGAATTCTGTGGCACCGGAGAAAGCGATCTCTGTAATATCCTTGACGACCTCTTCCGCCGTCATTCCTATACCGTTATCAATGAATTGCAGTGTCTTGCCCTTATCATCCACGATCACTTCGATCTTCGGTCTGTACCCTTCCGGCAGATGTGCCTCACCGACAGCGTCCAGCTTCCTGCGTTTTGTGATCGCATCAGCGCCGTTCGATATCATTTCACGAACAAAAATATCCTGATCCGAATACATCCATTTCTTGATGATCGGAAAAATATTCTCACTGTTGATAGAAAGATTGCCATGCTGTGTCGTCATATATATCACACTCCTTAATCAGTTTATTCTTTCTGGTATTACTGTAATATCCCTGTTGGATAACCGTATATTATCTTAGTCCAGAGGGACATGAAAGTCAAGGCAAAAATAGCACTCGTTTTAAACGAGTGCTAACAGGTGCTCTGGCTATTTCTCCCTTCCCAAAAGGTGTACATTTTGAAAGCTCAATAAAAAGCATTACAGGACGCATCCGTCAAAAACATATTTCTTTCAACAGGCGGGCTGACCATTCCGACGAACTACGTTCTAACTCTGACTATGATTTCTGGAAAATGGGACTAAAGAGTCCCATTTTAGAAATCAAGTCTTCATAAGAACGGGATTTCGTCTCCATAGCCCTTAATGTATCAAGAAATATGTTTTTTGACGTCAGCTGGGCTTGTAAAGGCCTGTAATTCTGTTTTCCTGACGATTATAGAAAAACAGCCGACGGCATACATACTTTTACATGCGTGCATTCTGACAGGAACGAAGCTGAGATCCATGACTTACATAGACTTAGTGTTCGAAATATGAACAGCGCCTTCGTGAATATGCCGGACACTTAGTCGAAGTTTGTCATGAGCTCAGCGGAGTGGGTCAGGCACGCGGTAAAAATATGTATGCCGTCGGCGGACGGTTTTCACTGATAAAACTATTCCTTTTGCATCACCCCTGTGCCGGCAGGCGGAAGGAACTCTTCAGTGCGACGATGCGTCCGAATACCGGTTCTCCCGGTTTGGAGAGCTTCGCGTCCGCACAGAAGAATCCGTTGCGGACAAACTGAAAGCTGTCATAGGCCTTTGCTTCGAGCAGTGCAGGCTCCACATAACAATCCCCGCATACGGTAAGAGAATCCGGACGGATGTTCATCGAACCGTCTTCTTCGTTATAGACGCCTTTTTCTTCATCGATCAGATTCTCGTACAGACGGCATGCAACTTTTCCGGCGGTTTCCGCCGCGACCCAGTGGATTGTTCCCTTTACTTTCCGGCCGTCCGGACTGTTGCCCCCGCGGCTGGCCGGATCGTAAGTACAGTGGATCGTCGTGACCCTGCCGTTTTCGTCTTTTTCAAATCCCGTACACCTGACAAAATAGGCATACATCAGGCGTACTTCATTGCCGGGAAACAGACGGAAATACTTGCGCGGCGGTTCTTCCATGAAGTCTTCCCGCTCAATATACAGCTCTCTTCCGAACGGGATTTTTCTTGTCCCGAGTGCCTCGTTTTCCTGGTTATTCGGTGCATCCAGTTCCTCGATCTGTCCTTCAGGGTAATTGTCTATGACCAGCTTTACAGGATCCAGTACGGCCATCATACGCGGAGCCTTCAGCTTCAGGTCATCGCGGATGCAGTACTCCAGCATGGCATAGTCCGTAGAACTCTGAGCCTTGGAGACGCCGCACAGCTCCACGAATTTCTGGATTGACTCCGGCGTATATCCGCGCCTGCGCAGCGCCGCGATGGTGACCAGTCTCGGGTCATCCCATCCGTCAACAACGCCGTCCTCGACGAGTTTTTTAATGTAGCGCTTGCCCGTGACCACATTTGTCAGATACAGTTTGGCAAATTCGATCTGACGAGGCGGCATCTCAAAGCCGACTTCACGCACGACCCAGTCGTACAGCGGACGGTGATCCTCAAATTCCAGCGTACAGATAGAATGCGTGATCCCTTCAAAAGCATCCTCCAGAGGATGTGCGAAATCATACATCGGATAAATACACCAGGCATCGCCCGTGTGCTGGTGGCTCAGATGCGCTACGCGATAAATGACCGGATCACGCATGTTGATATTCGGAGACGCCATATCGATCTTCGCACGGAGAACTTTGCTGCCGTCCGGAAATTCTCCGGCTTTCATCCGTTCAAACAGATCCAGGTTTTCCTCGATGGAACGGCCGCGGTAGGGACTTTCCTTTCCCGGTTCTTTCAGGGTCCCGCGGTATGCACGGATTTCCTCTGCTGAAAGATCGCAGACAAAAGCTTTTCCCTTTTTGATCAGAGTCACGGCAGCCTCATACATTTTTCCGAAATAATCGGAGGCATGATACAGCTGTCCTTCAAAATCAGCGCCAAGCCATCTCACGTCGTCTTCGATCGCTTCCACAAACTCATCCTTTTCCTTGGTGGGATTCGTATCGTCAAAACGCAGATGGAACACACCGCCGTACTGTTTTGCCAGTCCGTAATTCAAAAGGATCGACTTGGCATGTCCGATGTGCAGATAGCCGTTCGGTTCCGGCGGAAAGCGTGTACAGACTTCTTTATACACCCCTTCCTTCAGATCCCTGTCTATTTCCTGTTCGATAAAATTTCTTGAAATCACTTCTTTTTCCATGTAAGTCTCCTAAAATCTCCTGCGCTATCGTAACTGTTCAGCTGCGCGGATCCGTCCCGGAACATGGGCAGCAATGGATTTATACACCAATAATCGTTTTATAACTATACCACAGCCGGCATCAAAATCAAAGAAAAGCTTAAAAGAGGTCTGCTTTTTTGCTCTTGCCATCCTGTCATCTTCGTGCTAAACTATCTAATGCATCGGAACGGTAGCTCAGCTGGGATGAGCGTTCGCCTCACACGCGAGAGGTCATGGGTTCGAGCCCCATCCGTTCCATAAAAAAAGGATTGCCGCACAGGCGGCAGTCCTTTTCTTATTTCAACTGATAGTTTTCCTGCTATTTGTTTTTATCATAGAATGCATTGGCGGTACTTCCCGGTGCGCTGCCGCCTTTATCGACCAGCATGATCCGTATTCCTTCCAGCCGGTAGGAGTACCCTGCGGATCCGCACGGTTCACCGTTTTTGGCCCATCCGGTCCATCCGAATTGCTGTACATGCGTCTGGTAATACACGTCATATTTCCCGGCCATCTCTCCTGTCAGACGGATCCGGATTCCCTCGAGCCGTTTGGACTGTCCGGATGTCCCGGACATTTCACCGTTCTTTTTCCATTCCTTTTCCCATCCATACGTCTGTATGTGGGTAAGATACTCGATATTTCCGCTGTACGGCTGATTTGTCAGCTGGATATGGATTCCTTCGAGACGTTTGGAAAGACCTGCCGTACCGGCCATTTCTCCGTCACTCTGGTAATCCTGCCATCCGTAGGTCTGTACATGTGTATTATACCGGACCTTAGCCTGCCGGAACGATGCGGAGCTGCTGCCAAGGTTGGCAGGCGCCGCTTCCCCTTTCTTCACGAGCCTGATCCGGATTCCTTCAAGCCGGTAGCTGTATCCGGCCGTCCCGGCGGATTCTCCGTTCTTTGCCCAGTTCAGCCACCCGAAGTTCTGCGCATGTACACAGTAGTAGATGTCATATTTCTCTGCGTCTTTCCCGGTCAGCCGGATCTGGATCGCTTCCAGTCTCTTACTTTCCCCCATCGTACCGCTTGTCGCTCCGTCGGTCCTCCAGGCGTTTTCCCATCCGTAAGTCTGAACATGAGTCCGGTATTCCACACCAAGATTGGCATCATTTTCGATCTCGATCTGTATTCCTTCCAGACGTTTGGACTGTCCTTCCGTCCCCGACAGGGCACCGTCCCGGATCCAGGAACCTTCCCAGCCGAACGTCTGCACATGGGATTTGTATCCGACATGCGGATCAGATCCTGTCAAAGGCACCGGTACAGGCGCTGACGCATTCGGCTCGGGAAAAGCCCCGTACCACACATCTCTGTCGACATCGCCGTCGATGCCGGGAACACCGGGTTCTACAGCATACTGCCACATTTCATATCTGCCGCCATAGGAACATCCTTTGGGATTCCACTGAGCGACCCAGTGGAAATAGTTATCGTTTTTAGCTACAAGAGTCAGGAATCTTTCCCAGCCATAGGTACCGGCGTAAATACCGGCCTTGTACCCGGCTTCTATGATCTTGGAGCAGTATCTGTCTGCCAGCTTGCTCAATTTGGCATCTCCGAGCAAAATCTGGGAGTTTTCTTCTATATCGATGTAAACCGGCAGCTGCGGATTATGACCCTGCAGCAGACGCAGCGTGTGCGCCACCTCGGAATCGATCATACCGGCTGTCGTCGCCTTGGAATACAGATATACACCGTACGGGATCCCGTACTGCTCACATGCTGCCACATTGCGCAGCCAGTAATCATCATCCTGACTGATAAAATCATTGCCATATCCGCAGCGGATAATAGCAAAGTCGATACCGCCCGCCTTGACCTGAGGCCAGTCGATCACATACTGCCATTCGCTGACGTCAATTCCCGTTTTGACATTGTTTTCATCGACAAGGATCACGCGCGCCTGTTCTCCCGACGGCACAGGCAGGCCGAGCAGCTCACCCCGCGGAGCGGCGGCTTCTTCTGCCTGAAACGATGTCAGAAGATCTTCGTCCGGAGATGCTTCTGCCACTTCGACAGTCTCCTGCTCCACAACAGCCAAAGCCTCTTTTACCGGAACGCCGTCTATAAAACGCCAGCTGTTTTCATTCCCGCTTTGTTCAAGAATGATCGTTCCTGTTTCTTCCAGCTGTTCCATGGAGTCCCACAGCACATCCACAGCCACAGACGCATGCCCCAGGTTTTCAAAGCTTCCCGACAGAATACTCTGTTCTTCCGGAGTGAGTTTTCCATAGGCTTCCTCTGTCTCGTCAATGTATTCCTGCAGACGTTCCAACCCGTCCTGATCAGCAAACACCATCTGCGAAGAAGCCTCTATGATCTCATGGATCGCCCCGGCGACCTCCTCACCGCTGACATTCTCTTCTTCAAGGTCTTCTTCCTCTTCGAACAGTTCCTCTTCTTCCGGCTCTTCCTCAGTTTCTTCCTCAGGCTCTTCCTCAGACCTTTCCGCAGGTTCTTCCTCCGTCACACTTTCCCCGCCGGTCTGTACGACTGGATCAGGCACTGTTTCCGGCAGCATTTCCTGCCCTTCCGCATTGTCCGGGACAGATCCGCTGTCTTCTGAAGCAAGCGTACCTGCTGTCTCATATCCACTGTCATCAGATGACCGGACATCGTTCCCGGGCAGCAATTCAAGTGCAGGCTCCGGCATTGGCCCGACTTCACTGTATTCTGTCTCACCAGGATCTGCCTCCGAAGCCGGAGCATACAGACCGCTGCCTGTAAAGATGGATCCGGCAAGACCCATACACAGAAGCATCTTAATGGTTTTTCTTACTGTTTTTTTCATATCTCACCTGCCGCGGGAAAACATTCCGGTTCTATCGGATTTTATGTAATGTCAGTTCCCGGAAACATCTTTGTAACAAATATGTAATTATTATTAATATATCATGCAGGCAAATAAAACACAATACCTATAAACCGAAGCAGAAAACAGATTCCGGCCCGGAAAATAAAAAAGACCGTCGCCATTTTGCGACAGCCTTCTGCATAACCTGTTTTTTCAAGAACGCCTCGGCGTTCTCGCCGCAGCGCGGTCGATGCGCAGCATCTTCCGCTGACCGCGCCTGCGATCCGCCGGAGGCTATAACTCAGTCGGGGATTGTGACCCGCCGCTGAGTT
>CACZSZ010000026.1 GCA_902783945.1 uncultured Lachnospiraceae bacterium | reverse complement strand
CTTATGGTCACACACAATATGCGGCATGCCATACGCTACGGCAACCGCCTTATCATGATGCACGAAGGCCGTATTATTTATGACGTGGACGGAGACGAAAAAAAGCAGCTGCAGGTATCACAGCTGCTGGAAAAATTTGAACAGGCTGCCGGTGAAGAATTCAGCAACGACCGGATGATACTGTCGTCGTAAACTTCTCCCACGGTATACAGACCTCCGCACCCTGATTGATGATCTCATCGACATGCATCAGCAGGGGATAATCCTCAAGGCTTACCACACCTCTTGCAGCGAGCTTCCTCACAGCTCTGGCTGTTCTGGTCGCAATGACAATGGACTCAAGCGTGACGCCCTGAAGTTCTTCCATCGCCTGGGCAAAGGTCAGACCTCTGCCCAGAAGAGTACCGATCTTTCTCGTGCGTCCGCCGAATACAGTCACATACAGATCGCCGGCTCCGTGAATGATATTTTCCGGGCCGCCGCCGATCAGTGCCAGCAGCTGCATCATTTCTTTCACTCCCTGCCCGAAAAGAGCCGCCTGGGAATTGTAATGTACGGCACCGGTCTTTCCGTCGCGCTTTTCCGCAAGCCCGACGGCAAGCGACACTCCCAGTGCATAGGCATTCTTCATCGCAACGGCACATTCCACGCCGACAACATCTGTGGAGAGACTGATATGATAATACTCAGTCGCCAGCATTTTTTTAATCTTCTTCAGAGTCTCCATATCCTTTCCGCAGAAAGCGACATGACTGTCATCATGATCCGCAAGTTCATAGCTGGTACAGGGACCGCCTATCGCATTAAAGTTAATATGCTTTCCGGCGGGCTGCCGCTCCGCAAAAACAGTGGGATAGGGGATCAGTGTACCGTCCTCCAGATCGACCATTCCCTTGGTCACTGTAAGAAGGGGGACATCTTCAGGAAGCACGGGAAGGATCTCGTCGCAAAACCAGTCGAGGCCAAAACTGCTTACTCCGCCCAGTATCAGATCAGCTCCCTGCAATGCTTCCTGCAGTTCTTCGATCTGATAATAACGGATCCCGTCGTGAAGCGTCCGCTTCAGGGTACTGTGGTAATTATCTTTTCTCAGCCTTTCAATAATATCCCTGTCAAGCGGAGATCCTACAAGCCGGATCTCGTGCCCGTTTTCAAAAGCCGGGAAGGTAATTGCCGAATTCATCTGTCCGGCACAAACAAATGTGATAATACTCATATTTTTCTCCTTTACAGTTACATAGAGAACACGATGCCGGCCGCGGCGGAGATCGCAATAAACACGATCGGATGCCATTTTTTCAGAGGTGTAAATTTCACGCATACGAAAACGGCAGCTGCCAGCAGGATGGCCGGCCAATGAAACAGCTGTGTGCTGCCGTCCGGCAGTGTGCGGTTGAACAGCGCGATACGCGCCACCTGCAGCAGGGCTGCCGTGATCAGAGCCACAGACGCGGCCCGCAGGCCATAGAACACAGCATCCACCGCTTTGGACTGCCGGAATTTCTGCAGAAACTGCGCTATGATCAGAATAATAATAACCGAGGGAAAGACCAGACCCAGAGTAGCCGCGATCCCGCCCGGGACACCGGCCGTCGTAAACCCGACATAGGTGGCCATATTGACGCCCATGGGACCGGGGGTGGATTCCGATATGGCGATCATATCAGCCAGCTGTCCATGGCTGAACCATCCGGTACGCCTGCCCAGATCTGTGAGGAACGGAATAGTGGCCAGACCCCCGCCAACGGAAAACAGACCCACTTTACAGAATTCAAAAAAGAGACGCAGCAGGATCATATCTTCTGCCCTCCTTTCCTGAACCGGGCGGCAAACCCGGCAGCCCCGGCAGCGATCACAAGGAAAACGGGAGATGTCACGATATTCCATACTGTCAGACCTGCAGCCGGTACCGAAACAGGCATATTTACAAAATTACCGGCCGCTGCCAGAGCCAGCACAACAACATACACGATGCGGGTAAAAGTATCCTTTACTGCCCCTTTAAACAATTTGATCACACTGGTCAGTATGAGAGCCGTCACCCCTGCCCGCACACCGTTGAAGGCATGCCCGACAGCCTCCAGATGCATGAAATTTCTGAGAAATGCGGCAATCAGCAAAATGATCACGATCGAGGGAAATACAACGCCCAGCGTCGCCACGATCCCTCCGGCAGCTCCAGCCTGAGACTGGCCTACAAACGTAGCTGTATTCACAGCGATGATCCCCGGCGTACACTGCCCGACAGCGTAATAATCCGCCAGCTGATCCTCCGTGGCCCATCCCTTGTTTTCGACCAGCTCACGCTGCATGATGGGCAGCATAGCATACCCACCTCCAAAGGTCATCACACCGATTTTTGCAAAGCTCAGAAATAATTCCGGCAATATATGCATGTTTTCGTCTCCTGTTCTGTCATGAAATACACCGTTATGAAGGTGAGAGAAAGAAAACTGCCAGATGAGGATTTTCCTCTTCAGCATCCAGAAAGACTCTCTGGGCTTTTCTCAGATACGCGGCGGCATCGGAATCATCTTTCCTCTGACAGATCCCGATGGCGGTATCTTCCCGCAGATCGGTCAGACAGTCGTACAGAGCGTCCAGGTTTTCCCCGTAATAGTCCGGGAATCCCAATGCCTCTTTCAGAATACTGTGAATATCCATCTCCGTATCTGCCTCACTGAAATTCAGAATAACTTTAACCATTTTTTTCTCCGTCAGTATAATTGTTCAAACGTCTTGTAATGATCCCCCGTATAAAAGACCAGGCCGTCATTGGAATAGATGATCCGCTTCGCCCCCCGGTATCCGCCGTCAAAATCGATATCGCACTCATAATACTTGCGGCCGTTTTTATCCGGAAGACTGCCTTCGTAATTTCCGAAGCGGCTCCCTCCGATACTTTTTCCGGGTGCCACATCCCACAGATTGCCGGCACGGCTGTCCCAGCCGAGTTCCTCTGCCTCTCTCTTGGTGATATAGTTGGACGTCAGATGTCCGAACAGGTGGATATACTCTGCGACTTCCTCTTTCGAAGTGTAGGTGCCGTCTTCCGATACGGCAGACTCTCCGCTCTTTTTCTGCTTTCCGCCCTTTTTCCGGAGTTCGTCTCCGGCCGTCTTCGCATTCCCGCGATCTGCCTTATCCTGTACCTGTACCGATGCCGCATCCGTCTGCGCCCCGACCGGCTGCACCTTTCCGCAAGCCGTAAAAACCAGAAGCAGTGCGATTCCGAGCAGCATCAGATATCTGATGCCGGCTTTTATTCCATGTGTCCTGTTCATTTGTTTTTCACCCGTATCTGTTTATCCTGCAGTGTCTGAATATTCCGGTCTTACCGGCGTTTATGTTTCAGTGACATGTGCTTCGGAAGACCGCCGGCATAATACGGCGTAAGTGAACCGATGACCAGCGGTTTTACATATCTGATAAAATCTTCTGTCACGTACGTCCCGTCTTTTGTGATCCACTCCAGCGGCATCTTCTTTTCCACATTGGCGATCTTATCGATATCTGTCGCTTCATAAGAAACAATGTACGGCTCCCGCTGCTGCACATGCAGTGTGATCATCTTTCCCGTTTCTCCGCTGATAGCCGCCTCACACGCTGTATATCCGGCGTTATAGGCCTCATCCACATCGGTGCGGGAAGCCAGATGCGTCGCGCTCCGCTGCAGAATGGAGAACTCCACCGCACGTGATCCGATGTTGAATTCTTTGGCGATCATTTTCTGCAGAACCTTACAGCAGCCGGACAGCTGTTTGTGCCCGAACGCATCGACAAATGCATTTTCATTGCCTACTTCACAGACCATCTTGCCGTCCGCGAAATGGACACCCTCGGATACTGCGATCACAATAGAAGTCTTCGTCTTCAGAAGATCCCGCACATTTGTCAGGAATTTTTCCTCATCAAAGTCAATCTCCGGCAGATAGATCAGATCCGGACCGCTGCCCTCGGAATCATGTGCCAGTGCGGAAGCAGCCGTCAGCCAGCCGGCGTTCCGGCCCATGATCTCCACGATACAGATCTTCGGATCATTTGCCCCGAAACTTTCATTGTCACAGATGATCTCCTTCATGGTCGTCGCAATGAACTTCGCGGCAGAGCCGTATCCGGGCGTGTGATCCGTGACAGCCAGATCATTGTCGATCGTCTTGGGAATACCCATAAATTTCTGCTTCTTCCCGTTTTCCCGGGCGTAGCGGCTCATCTTCATGATCGTATCCATGGAATCATTGCCGCCATTGTACAGAAAATACTCGATATCCCATTCATCCATAATTCTGAACATCTGCTCGTAATATGGTTCATGTCCCTCTATCTCCGGCAGTTTATACCGGCATGATCCGAGAAAAGCAGACGGTGTCCTCTTCAACAGGGACAGATCATTCAGATCAAACAGATAGTCATCGATATCGATGAAATCCTGTTTCATGAATCCCTCGATCCCGTGGTGCATGCCATAGATTTTCGGCACGCCTCTTTCTTTTGCCGCCTTGATCGCTCCGGCAAGACTGGAATTGATTACCGCTGTCGGTCCGCCCGACTGACCAATGATCACGTTGCCCATACTGCTCTCCTTTACTGCTGTGGTTCTTCTGTGAGAATGCCGTGCTACCAGTTTTTTCTTCCGCTTTTATCCGGAATTCCCATTTCCTGACGGTACTTATTGACAGTCCTGCGGGAAATACGGATCTGTTTGTTTTCCAGTTCTTTGCCGATCGCCTCGTCACTGAGGGGTTTCTTTCTGTTTTCTCCTTCGATGATCTCCCGTATCTGCTTTTTAATGTACTCCGGCGTCTGTTCTTCCCCGGAGCTTCGGTCGGTAGATGCCACCGATGTCAGAAAATAATTCAGCGGATACACGCCCCAGGTACACTGCAGATATTTGCTGCGGAGCGTACGGCTGACGGTAGACTCATGCAGCCCGGTCTCCTGCGCGATATCCGCAAGTTTCAGCGGTCTCCGGTTGCCGACACCTTTCAGAAAGAATTCCTTCTGCCGTTCCACGATCACATGCAGTACCTGCGACAGTGTGGAGGACCGCTGTTTTATACTCCCGGCTACTGTCTGTGCCTGCTGGATTTTTTCCCGCAGGTATTTTTTAGTTTCCGCATCCTTGACCGTTTTTTCCATTTCCTGGTAATAGCTGCTGATATGGAATTTGGGATACTGATATTCATTGATCAGAATCTCAAACCCATCCGCCACACGCACGACCACCGCATCCGGACTGATATACTGCATCCGGCTCCGGTCACTGAAGGCATTTCCCGGTTTGGGATTCAGAGAGCGGATATCCCGGCAGGCTTCCTGCACTTCCTCTGTCGTGATCTTCAGTTTTTTTGCAATACCCGAAAGATGATTGCGGCCTACCTCGTCCAGATGGTCACGTATGATCTTTTCCGTGATCACGGAATGGCCCGGATCCCGCTGCAGCTGCAGCAGCAGGCACTCCTGCAGGCTGCGTGCACCGACGCCGGCGGGATCGAGATCCTGGATTATTTTCAGGATCCGTTCCACATATTCTTCCGGTACGGAAAATGTGTCCGCGGCAACGCGTATTTCATCCCGGAAATACCCGTTCTCATCAAGCGAGTATATGAGAAATTCTATGATCTGACGTTCCTGTGCGGTAAGCTTCAGGGACGGCAGCTGTGCGATCAGATAGTCGGACAGCACCTCTCCGCTGTCACAGATATCCTGCCAGTAGCTTTCGGAATCGGTATTATCTTCGCGGTAATAGACTTTGTTCTGGTAATCGGTAGACTCCAGCCACTCCAGTTTTCTGGCCAGCATGGTCTCGCGTTCACCGGCTTCTCCGGAAGCAGTGCTTTCTATCTCGATAACAGGGTTTTCCATGGAAAGATTTTCAAGATATGACTCAAGCTCCTGCGTGCTCATCTGCAGGATTTCCATAGACTGGATAAGATGCTGTGAGAGGATCTGTTTCTGTGCAAGTTCCAGATGCTGATTCATAGATGTTTCATCTCCCGTTTCCTGTTACTGGTCAGATTCAGGTCTTATACTTTAGTATACCTCTGTGAAGCAGCCGTGTGCAAGGGGAGGAGTCGCGGCTTTCGCCGCATGCGAGTGTTTCGCATTGAGCCATGCTGACAGTTTCGCGCCCTTCGGACGCTCACTGTCGCGGCTTTCGCCGCATGCGAACAGAAAGACGGCCGGCCGCTTGTGATCAAGTTCCCGCGGCTGGCCGTCTTTCTGTTCGCGCATGGCTCAATGCTTCGCGCAAAAAACCCCGGAAACGCATATACACACGTTTCCGGGGTAGCTGGACGGTAAGAGACTCGAACTCATGACCTTCCGCACGTCAAGCGGGCGCTCTCCCAG
>CACZSZ010000025.1 GCA_902783945.1 uncultured Lachnospiraceae bacterium | reverse complement strand
GGAATTTATGGAAATGACCGCGTGCGTCCGGCAGATCCATGTCAGTGATCTGATCTATGAATACATCACCGACCTGATCGAAAATACCCGGTCCGGCTCCCATGTGACACTCGGTGTAAGCCCCCGCGGAGGCCTTGCCGTCTGCCGCATGGCCAAAGCAGCTGCCTTCGTAAATGGAAGAGATTACGTGACACCGGACGATGTGCGCGAAATATTTGTCGATGTCTGCGCCCACAGACTGATCCTGTCGCCCCAGGCACGCCTGCACGAACAGAGTGCAGACGGCATTCTCACCGATATCCTGAACAGAGTGAACAGTCCGACGGTCGCACCTTCCCCGCTGTAACAGCAGGCTGATCAGATTATGAATACCCGCATTTCCAGAAAAACAACAGCTGTTTCTCACGAAAAGCAGCACAGCCGTCTGCGCGGCTGGCTGCTCTGGATTTTTCTGTCCCTCATGACAGGTCTGATCTTTCTTTACACCCGGCATCCGGCCGGAAAAGCGGTTTTCTTTTTTGTCCTGTTTCTGCCGTTTGTCTCTCTTCTCTGCTTCACTGCTGTCGGAAAAAACCTGTCTGCGGCCTTTTCTCTGCCGGAAAACATTTCAAAACATGTGCCGGTGACATGCCGCCTTATCCTGCAGAACAAAGGGATCTTTGCCTGTCCGTCTGCAGCCGTCCGCATATCCGTCCGCAACGAACTGACCGGCGAGTCGGCGGAACAGACGGTTCCAGCAAGCGCCCCGTCCCGCGGAAGCACCACCGTATCCTTTGACTTTTCATCCGGTCACTGCGGTATGCTGCAGTTTCGTGTGACAGATCTGTATCTGTACGACTGGTTCGGGATGTTCCGGATCAGAAGAGATCTGCATGCCCATGGCTCTGTCCTGATCCTGCCGGAAACATTTCCCTGTGAACTTCTCGTCACCCTGCCCTATTCCGAGCAGGGCGATGAAGAAAACCGGGATCCCCTCCGGGGAACAGAGGATCCGTCAGAAACATTTGGTCTGCGTGAATACCAGCCGGGAGATCCCGTGAAACGGATCCACTGGAAACTGACGGCCAAGCGCGGCTCTCCTGTTATCAGGGAGATCAGCCGGCCGGTCAGTCAGACGCTTCTTTTGTTCTGGAAGAAAACACCCGGCATGCCGGCGGAAGCGGCTGACGCACTGGCCGAAGCTTTTTCCTCAGCCATTCTTTCGCTGTCCGGCAGACAGATCCCGTTTATGATCGGGTGGGAGGATAAAGACGGACCGCATATGGAAGCCTCCGGCGAAGAAAATTCTCTTCTCCATGCTGTTTCCCTCGCCGTGCGATCCGGTGATGTTCCAGAAATTCCGTTCCGGCTTCCGGAAGAACCCGGCGCAGACCGGTTTGCCAAAGTACTCTGGTTTTCCTGCGTGTATCCTTTTGAAGAAGAACCTTTTCTCCCGGAAGAAAGTACGGTCTTCCTGTGCAGTCCGGAAACACCTCCCGTCGGAGAAAGATATACCGTCTGTTTTACACCGGAAGAAACGCAGGATATCTTCAGGACCATCCAGGTATAAACAACGATACGATCAGGTAATGCTATGAACACGATCCGCATCCGGCTTCAAAAACATGCTCCGGTCTCCTATCAGGAGATCGCTCTTGGCATGCTTGCGTCCGCTCTGTGTGCTGCCGGCCTTGCGGCTCTGCTCATCCCGGCATTTCCGCATATTCACGACAGCTGGATCCTGTACGCCGTCTGTGCAGCCGTTATCTCCGCCTCTTTCTGCATGCTGATGTTCCTGCAGACCGGAAAATGGATCGAGCTTTTGGTCAGCGCACTTGTGCTCATTCTCTTCCTGATACGTTTCCCTTCATCCCGGAACGGTATACTGACGCTGGCAAATGACTTTCTGACCTTTCTCACCGGAAGGACGGGGCGGATCCACACGCTGTTTCAGACGGACGGCAGCGCCGGCACTTTCCTGATCCCTGTTCTGTATCTGCTCCTGCTCTCCCTGGTCACCGCCTCTGCATTCCGGAAAAAGTGCCTTGCTTTTCCGGTCATACTGCTGGCCATTTCAGCGGCTGCGGTGATCTTCCGTTTTCCCTCTTCCCCGTCTGCCGCTCCGCTGTTCGCGCTGGATACCGCCGTATCTCTCGCCGCATGCCGCCGGGCAGATTCTGCCCTGCGCGGGTTCCGGGCCGGTTTTCTGACCCTGCTGCTTCCGGTCGGCATCACGGCCGCCCTGTCTGCTGCTGTACTCCTCCCCGCCGCAGCGCTGAGTGATCCGGGGGAAACGCCATTCCGGGCGGATGCTGCTGCCGGGCGGATCCGCCATGCTCTGCATGTCCTTTGTTTTGAATCGGAGGGCGGTACTGGTATGCCCGAAGGTGATCTGCGGCGTGCCGGCTTACCTTCGGAAGATGATGTGCCGATGCTCCGTCTCACCATGAGCCATCCGGAAAAACTGTATCTCCGGGGCTTTACGGGAGAGACCTACGAGAATTCTGTCTGGTCCGGTCCGGATGACGCCGCCTGTATCGATCACGCGGAACTGTTTCGGGCTCTGCACGCCGAAGAATTCTACGGGCAGCACATGATCGCCGCAGCCGCAGAAGCTCTGGACACCGTCAGCCCGGACGCGCAGCAGACAACCGTCATCACACCCGTTCATGCCTGCCGGAAATACCGGTATCTGCCTTACGCACTGACCGATACGGCTCTCCTTGATCCTTCGCTGATCGGTGACGCCGGATCCCCGGCTGCACCTCTGCACCGGTACGACAGCACACCGCTTTCCGTGACTTCCCTGTCCGGAGGGCTTCCGGACTGGTATGAGACAGCCCTCTCCCTTTCAGAGAACACGGATAATCCTGCTGCTGCGGAATATCTCCGCCTGGAGCAGGCATACTGCAGCTATGTGACGGAAACAGACCGCAGACTTTCCGAAGAAGCCGCTGCTTTCTGCGCCGCACTGTTCGGCACGGAAAAAACCGAGCGCAGTCTCTCCGACATCCTGACTCTCGTACAACAGACACTCGATGAAAATTTCACGTATATAAAAGAACCTGCCGATATGGATCACATGGAAAACTCAGAACTTCTCTCACTGCGGCATTCCGATGATGCCCTGGCCGCCTTCGCTTCCGCGGGATATGGGACATCTGCACATTTTGCTTCAGCTGCCACTCTGATGCTGCGGTATCTCGGCGTTCCCGCACGCTACGTCGAAGGGTATTTTCTTACGGCCGATGAAGCTGCCGGCTATTCCCCCGGCGAGGAGATCGTTCTGACTTCGGCACATGCCCATGCCTGGTCGGAGTTTTATATCCGCGGGATCGGCTGGGTTCCTTTTGAGACAGTACCGGGTCTCCGGGACAGTGAAGAGCTTTCAAAGCTCATGTCCCTGTCGGAAAGTTCCCGCACCACCGCCTCCGGATCACCAATGTACGTACAGACAGAGATCCTGTATACTTCCGGAATCTATGACGATATCCCGGAAGCTCCGCAGAAAAACATTTTCACCTGGAGAAAAGAATATTTCCTGATTCTCCTCGCATTTGTTATTTCTTTCTTTGCGGCGCTGATCCTCTTTGCTTTCTTCAGCGGAAAAAGACGGTACCGGAAAGCCATGGACACGATCCGCTCTGCCAAAGAAGCAGGAGACTGCGCCAAAGCCGTTTCCCTGGAATTCAGCTATGCGTCCATGCTCATGGAAACGGCAGATCTTGAAGATCCGCCTGGACTGGAAAAAACAAAGCATCTCAACGAAAAAGCAAGATTCAGCACACAGAAAATCACAGATGACCAGCTTGCCGAAGCAGAAACGTTCACGCAGCAAGTGATCCTCGCCTGCCGCAGCAAATGGTCATTGAAAGAGCGCATATATTATCACTGGATCCGGCGGATCATATGATCCGGGATCATCCGGCAGAAAAGAAATCATTTATCAGTAAGGGAGCTCTCCATGTCTGACAAAGAACGCAAATCCATTCTCTCACTGGCTGCCTCGGCAAAAGCAGGTGACCATGACGCATACGAACCTCTGTACCGGGAAACCGTTTCCGGGATCCGGAGCGTCTGCGCACGCTATTTTCAGAATGCCTATGACATTGATGATGCCATTCAGGAAGTGTACATCAAAATTTTCCGCGGTCTCTCCTCACTGGAGTCTCCGGATGCTTTTTTCACGTGGAGCCGTACCCTCGCGAAAAACACCTGTCTGAACATGATCAGAAGCAGAAACCTGCTCAGCAGCAGAGAGTATCATCCGGAGTCCCCGGAAACAGACATCTATGAAGGAAACGACCGTACTGCTGCGGAATACAGGGCGGAATGGAATCCGGAAGCGGCCGCTGAAACAGCACTGACGGCACAGATCCTTCAGGAGATTCTTTCTTCGATCAGCGACTCCCAGCGAAGCTGTATCCTCCTCTGGTCGGAAGGGTACACCTATAAAGCCATTGCCCAAAGGCTCGGTCTTCCTGCCGGCACCACAAAAAGCTCCGTGCACTACGCGAAGAAAAAGATAGCGGACCGCATCCTGAAGATGGAAAAAGAGCAGGGGATCCGGCTTCACGGTATGGCTCCCATGCCCTTCTTCCTGTGGCTCCTCGATCAAAACGGCGACGATCCTGCCGGCGCACCTTCAGCCGCTGTTCCTTCGGAAACTGTACCGGAACTTTCGGCAGCTGATCTTTCCAACTTCTCTTCTGTCATGGAAGAACTGGAAGCCGGGGAATCTGCGGGGATCCCATCCTCCCTCGCCGGAAAGCTTTCCGCCGGAGCCGGGACCGCAAAAACACATTCCGGTTTTGCTGTGCTGGCAGCCGGGGTGATGATCCTTGCTCTTCTTTTCCCTGCAGGCAGTATACTGGCGTCTTACTATGAAAACCGCACGGCACCGTTTGACAAAGGCATTGTCTCTGATCCGGTCCGTTCCTTCCACATTTCTCCTCTCACAGAGGGGGGAAAAGCATCTCTTTACTCTCCGGAAGAAGGCATCGGAGCAGAACCGTCCGACGGTGAAGTGCTGCAGCCGGAACAGAGTGCCGCAGAAGCTTCGCTTCCTTTTCCGCAGAATGAAAACGATTCGGGAAAACCTGTTTACGGTCCTTCTGCGTTTGCCGATATTCTACATAATAAAGAAGGCCGGCATCCTCAGGAAGAAGCCGGCTCAATAGAACATGAAGAAGCAGAACATGCTGTTTACCCGGATCCGGATGCGGTACCGGACAATTCTGCCCAGAATACAACAAAACAGTTATCCGCTCCTCCGAAATCACGTTCTCTGTCAGAGGATCCTCTGCTGACTCCTTCTGCAGACGAAGCCCCCATGACCGAAACTGTCTATGTACAGCAGCAGGTGCCGACTTATTCCGGCACGCCTTCTTCTGCCGGAACAGACTCCGCCTCTTCACAGGCTGCCGATGGTAATGCTGAGCCATCTGCCCCTGCTGCAGAACACCCTGATAATGAGCCGGATCCCTCTGCCAGCACAGTATCCGGCACATCCCGGCCGGATACATCCGGAAACGAAACAGATCCCACAGGAAGAACTGCGGGATCGGAGCCCACCCCGGCTCCGGATACGGCCGCAGATCCTGCTTCCGAACCGACTCCTACGCCTGCACCTACGCCTCAGCCCACAGCAGAACCAACAACGGCCCCCACGCCGGAACCAACAACAGAACCGACACCGACACCCGCACCGGAACTGACAGAAGAGCCGACACCCGAGCCCACGCCGGAAGTCACGCCCACACCGTCGTACATACCGATCCGCTCTTTCCGGTATCTGTATCCCAAGTGTCCGGCCAGTCCGATTTCCAGCCTTACAGTCCTGAATGCCTATGAGCCGCAGCAGATCCTCTATGAGGTTCAGCCCGCAAATGCCAGCGAAAAAATCCTCTGGACGACCGGTGAAGGCATACCCATTACCTTTACAGATGACGGAATTGCCACCTATGAACCGACGGAAATGCCTGTGGGAAGAATAACAACCGGGATTATGGCCTCCCATCAAAACGGCACTGGCAGTATGGATACCGGTCCGTGGGTATATCTTGCCTATAATGCCACGACAGAGACCTCCGGCCGCTGCGGAACGGATGCCTACTGGTATCTGGACGGCACAAAGCTCGTCATATATGGCTCCGGCACAGTCTCTTCATATGGAATGGATCCCAACTGTCCGGAAGATCAGCCTCCCTGGGTACGCTACCTCCCCGTGATCACATCCCTTGAGATTCAGGAGGGGATCACAGGCATTGACAATTATGCCTTTAACTGGCTTTTATATCTGCAGAATGTCAGTCTCCCGGAAAGTCTGACCTATATTGGAATGAGTCCGTTCATGATGACAAGTGTCACAAACCTTTTCCTGCCGCGAAATCTGGAATATGTAGAATACACTTCCTGCTTTAACGGATGGGGCACCATTGCTCCCATCAATATTGTCTTTGAAGGGTCGGCAGAAGAATGGAGCCAGATAAACTATACGACCAGCTTCTATGATCCCACTATCGGAGCGCTTCCCGAATGGATACAATCCGTTACGTTTCTTGAATAAAACAAAAACCGGTCTTTTCGTCAGGCATCAGTCGGTTTCTTTTTCGCATCCGCAGTCCAGTGCATACTCATCTGCGATATACAGATCACCGTCTGCATCGATGCAGTTACACGAACCGTCGTCTCCCTTGCTGTCTATCACGGCTGTGCCTCCGATCAGATTGATATTCCCGTCAGAATCGATCCCCTTATCTCCGGACTGGATCTGAACTGTCCCTCCGGTCATATTCACGGAAACCTCTGTATCGTCTGCCATTTTTTCAGCCTCAATACCGTCCTCTGCAGCATCGACAGTCACCGTCCCGCTCTCAATATTGACGACCGTTCCCTGTATTCCGTCTGTGCTGCCGCTGATCTGAACATCCGGGCCGTTCCCGTTCTCTTCGCCGATCGTCACCACCCCATCCGCGTATATACCATGAACACCGGCTTCTACCGCCACATTTCCGTCCGTAATGGCAATGTCCTGTTCCGACCGGATCCCATCGTCTGCAGCCTGAATTGTCATATCCATAGTACCGTCGATGACCAGGCTGGCATCTTCTCCCATGTTGATCCCGTCTCCTGTCTTGCCGTCTATCGTTAGTGTACCGTCTCCTGTGATGCATATTTCCGAACCAGCTTCACCCTTTATGACAGCTTTATCTGCCGATTCATTGCCGTCAGCAGATGCTGCCTCCGTGAGCGATACATTTCCGCTTATGATGATTTTGACAACAGCAGAATTTCCGATCTTCAGCGCAGCCCCCGACTGGTTTGTGAGATCCAGATCTCCCAGTATCAGAACAACGCCTTTTGTATCCTTCATGACTGTGATGCTTCCGTTTCCGCATGTCCCGGAAATATGATACGTCCCTGGCTCGGAAACACTTACCTGCTGTTTATCCTCTCCAAACACAATCGTGACCGGATTTTCTCCTTCCTCCAGCTCGGACGCTGCATTGGAGACAGTCCCTTTCACGATCGGACCGGGATGATCAACCGTAGATTCTCTGCAGTCACATTCCTCGTCTTCGTCATCGTCATCTTCTTCTGCCGCGCTCTTCCTGCATTTTTTGCCGCAGCAGCAGCCCAGGCAGTCTCCTTCCCGGCAGCACTCGATCTTGCGCACATCGGTCTTTTCCGTTTCTTCCAGCATTCCTGCCGTCTTTTCAACAGACTCTGCCGCAACAGCCGGATCTTTTTCCGAATTAACAAACACACAGCCTCCCGTCAGATGCAGCGTCCCTGCCTTCTTACCGTCCATAAAGAGGCCTGTCTCCTTTGAGAGAAACAGATACTTCCCGCAGGCAAACGTCAGGTCAGCGTCTTCTGTCCGGATACCAAAGCGTTTGTTTCCTTCGGTCTGCAGACAGCCGCATCCGCGGAAAGTCGTATCGACCCGGCTCAGAATAGCCGCATCTTCTGTATTGCTGCCGGTATCAGCCACACGATTGTACGAACACTCTGTTAATTCTACCGTCAGACTGTCACCGCTCACCGCCATAATAGCCGGTTCCGTGATACCTTCGATATCCGCGTTATCCAGGATCAGCTTCACATCGCCTTTGCCCGGATCAACATAAACGGTTCCCTTCATGCTGCCTGTCAGAGTATATGTTCCGGGTTCCCGGATCATCAGTCTCTGCGATTCCGCCGCACCGTTTCCTTTTTGTGCCGGCTGCTGGCCGGTACTGTCCTCATCCGCAAAACACAGTGTCCCTGCAGTCAGCAGGAGCAGCAAAGCAAATGCTGCAGCAGACAATCTCCCCCAAAAATTCTTCATCTTCTTTCTCCAAATTCTTATCAAATGCTTTTCTTTACTTTGTTCACGGGTTACATATCTGGCAGGGTTCATATCCGAGACTGATAGCCTGCTCTCTGGAAGTAAGGACTACCTTGTTGTACTCTTTCATCTTGGCAACAGAAGTACAATCCGCATAATGAAATTTTCCACTGTTTTTATTCCCTATATAAGTCGTCGTCACTGGTGTCACTGCCGGAGTATAGGACGGAGCCGGAGTCGGAACTACAGCAGGCATTGTAGCTGCCGTGACACTCGGACGTGCTGTTGACCCGGGTGCAGCAAGGCCCTTCGAAATCAGAACAATCTTGATTCCTTCCAGTCTCTTTGAGAGTCCGCTCGTCCCGGCCATCTGGCCGTTGCAGGCCCAGTCCAGCCAGCCATAAGTCTGTGCATGCACCATATAATATATATCAAAGTGATCGGCCATCTCTCCGGTCAGTCGGATCTCGATACCTTCCAGACGCTTCGATTCACCGGAAGTTCCGCTCATTTCCCCATTTTTCTTCCATTCCTGCCAGCCATAAGTCTGCACATGCGTACGGTAGACTATATCCCCGGAATATAATTGGCTGGCAAGTGCGATATGAATACCTTCAAGCCGTTTGCTTTCGCCATATGTTCCTGCCATGGCTCCGTTAGATACATAATCCTGCCAGCCATAAGTCTGCACATGTGTGTTATAGACGACACCGCTCAGTTCCGCATTAGCAGCCGGCCCACTGTTTCTAGAATAAAACGCTGCTCCGGTTGCGCCTTCCCTTGCAGGTTTTGCACTGTTTTTGGGCAGAATTTTAATCTTAATCCCTTCAAGTCGGTAAGAAAATCCAGCTGTCCCGGCCTCCGCTCCATTTTTAGTCCAGTCCAGCCATCCGAAGTACTGTGCATGTACGCAATACCAGATATCAAAATACTGTGCATCGGCTCCGGTCAGTTCAATCCGGATTGCTTCCAGACGTTTGCTCTCACCCTGGGTTCCGCTCATAGTACCGTTATATCTCCAGTCCGACTCCCAGCCGTATGTCTGGATATGCGTCATATACCGCACTCCGAGATCATCTGCACCAGAAACTTTGATTTCAATGCCTTCAAGGCGTTTGGATTGTCCCTGTGTACCGCTCATGGCACCGTCATATACAGGATCCTGCCATCCGATACTCTGTACATGCGTGCGATAGGCAACAGACGGTTCCGCTCCCTGTTCCAATTCTTCTTCGACCTGCGCTTCTTCGGCCTGTGTTTCTTCAGCTTCTTCGCTTTCTTGTGCAGGTTCTTCTTCCGATGCTGCCTCTTCCGGGACGATGTCTAAAAACACTTCCTCCTGTTCTGTCAATGCCGAATCTTCTGCATCCGCAATCTCAGAAATTGCAGAAGATACCGTCTCCGGCTCCTGGATTTCCGCTGCAAAGACAGCTGCTGAACTCGATACCGCAAACGTCAGTACAAAAGCCAATCCAATTGCAAACACTCTTTTCATGCTTTTTCCTTTCTTTCCGCCTCTACTTCCTGTATGATCGTCTGCCAATACTCACTCATCTCTTCCGGCAGTTCAATAAAGTATTGTCCTTCTTTTTCAGGTTTCGTTCTTCCGCCCATGCTGAGAACATAAAAATACAGTTTATCCTCATACCTGTAGATAGATACATTTCTCTGATCATCACCGAATACTGCTCTTACATTGAATTCGCTGTCGCGGATTTTTCGCCATTCCTCAGGCTGTTCATCCACTTTGATTTTCAGATCATATTGCATGGGGTCCTCTGATCCTGTAACCGGATCATACCGGGTATACTCATGAAACAGATCCAGAAACTGATCCTTATCAAATTCCACTTCTGATTCCACGCATTCGTCTGCCCATTTCGCATCCTTGCCTATGCGGTATTCACATCTGATATCACCGTCTATCCTGTCCAGTGAATATTCATCCTTTACCACATGAATCCCACATCCCGATAAGGCTATGCAGCTCAGCAAAATAAACACGGATATGATCTTATTGTTTTTCAAGCGTTTCATAAACTTTCAGAAATCCTGTCGATTCATACGGGCGTCAGCCAACTGATCAATTTTCATTGTAATCACACTATAAACATACTGCAAGTACTCATACTCTCCTGTTGTTTTCCTGTAGAAGTCACATGCCGTATATGATAAAATACTATTTGACAGAAACAGTTTACTCGCATTCGCGGATGTTCAAGCCGCCGTTACGGTAAACGTTGGGAAGAAAATCAAATCTTCTGCGGAGGTGCCAAACCTCCCTGCCGTGTTTTTCTTATCTGATGTATATGCCTTCCCAGCATAAAATGGGAAGGCATTTTTTTATTCCCGGGAAGGAAGAACAGATGAACTGGCAGGATGAAATCAGGAAAAATTTCACTACGGCAGAAGAATTACAGGATATCCTTAACCTGTCCCCGGAGGAGGTCGGGAAAATCCAGGATGAGATCCGGCGTTTTCCCATGTCGGTCACACGGTATTATCTGTCACTTATCGATCCGGATGATCCGGATGATCCGATCCGGAAAATGGCGGTCCCGTCAGGGCTGGCAGATCTGACGGACGGACAGATGGATACCAGCGGTGAACAGAGCAATACGGTAATTCAGGGCCTGCAGCATAAATATGCGGAAACTGCGCTGATCCTGACAACGTCCCAATGTGCGATGTTCTGCAGACACTGCTTCCGCAGAAGACTGGTCGGAAAAACCTCCGATGAGATCACTGTCGATATCGATGGAATCGCAGACTATATCCGTTCACATCCCCGGATCAATAATGTCCTGCTCAGCGGCGGCGACCCTTTCCTGCTTCCGACGGAACAGCTTGCACTCTGGCTGGAAAAGATGACAGCTCTCACACAGCTGGACTTTATCCGTTTCGGCACACGAACACCGGTCACATTTCCGCAGCGGATCCTCTCGGATCAGACACTCACAGAGCTTTTCGAATACTATCAAGACAAAAAACAAATCTACGTGGTCACACATTTCAATCATCCCAGAGAGATCTCCGAAGACTCCAAAGCGGCTGTAAAAAAACTGCAGGCAGCAGGAATCGTCATTAAAAATCAGACTGTCCTGCTGCGCGGAATCAATGATGATCCGGAGATACTCGGCACGTTGCTTCAAAAGCTCACGTCCCTCGGGATTATTCCACATTATATTTTCCAGTGCCGCCCTGTCCGGGGCGTGAAATCTCTTTTTCAGGTCCCCTTTACGGAGGGCATCGAAATTGTTCAGAAAGCTCTCAGTCTTCAGAACGGGCTTGGAAAATCCGTGGATTATACCTTGTCCCATGTGACCGGCAAGATCAGGATACTCGGAAAAACTGCCGAAGGGAAAATGCTGTTCCAGTATAAACAGGCAAAAGATCCTGAACAAATCGGAAATATCTTTTCCATGCGTCTGGGAAAAGAAGAGACCTGGCTTCCGGAAGAGATCATGACTTCAGAATGTTAAGGACTCTTTTTGTCTGTCAGATCCTGACCCCATCAATATATATCTGCTCCCGATTCCAGTTCTCATCACAAATGATAAAATCCGCCTTTTTACCGGCCTCCAGACTTCCGATTTCATTCTCCATTCCTGCTTCTTTCGCCGGGATCATTGTTGCCGCCAGGACAGCCTCTTCTACTGGTATTCCAAAACGCATGGCATTTACCATATCCTCATACAGATCAGAAACCGCTCCTGCCAGATTTCCGTCCGGAAGCCGAGCCTCACCGTTTTTCAATGTGATCATCTGCCCGCCCAGCTCATATTCCCCGTCAGGCATTCCGCAGCATCGCAGTGCGTCAGAAACAAGACAGATCCTCCCGGGGAACAGCCGGAACGCCATACGGACCGCACCCGGATGCACATGCCGTCCGTCGCAGATCAGTTCCGCAGTGACATTATCTTTTTCACAGGCGGCGCCAATAACCCCCGGATCCCGGTGATGGAACGGCGTCATGGCATTAAACAGATGGGTCACATGTGAAGCCCCTGCTTCAAAAGCTCGTACTGTTTCCTCATAGGATGCGTTCGTATGTCCCACAGACACCCTGCACTCTGCAGCTGCTCTGTGTATAAACTCCTCTGCTCCGTCAAGTTCCGGCGCGACATCTACGATCCGAACCGCGTGTCCGCACGATTCCTGCAGTCTGAAAAACGCATCCGCATCGGGCAGTTTCAGAAAATCCCGGTTCTGGGCACCCTTTTCCTTTTCAGAAAAAAACGGACCTTCCATATGGATGCCGACAACCCTTGCCCCGTCGGCCGGCCGGTCGTCCATATACACCGCCGCTGCCCGGAAAGCCGTCTCCAGTTTTTCATACGGGAGTGTCATCGAGGTGGGAACAAACGAAGTGATCCCGTGTGCGGCAAGGTATTTTCCCATCTCATGAAGGCCTTCTTTGCTGCCATCCGAAAAATCATATCCGGAATTACCATGCGTATGAATATCTACAAGACCGGGTATCACATTTCTTCCCGGAAGACAGATCCTGTCTGCGGATGGCACGTCTCTTACTTTTCCGTCAGGCATAACCGCCCGGATCCTGTCTCCGGATACATGCAGGCAGCCTTTTACGAATCCGGTTTTTCCCTGAAATATATTGACATCTG
>CACZSZ010000024.1 GCA_902783945.1 uncultured Lachnospiraceae bacterium | reverse complement strand
GCTGATGAAACAGATCGCGAAAGGCGAGTCCCCGTATCACTTCATCGAAGTGATGGGCTGCCCGGGCGGCTGCATCACCGGCGGCGGTCAGCCCCGCCCGAAAGAGGATATCCGTATCGTGCGCCAGAAACGTCTGGAAGCGATCTACGCAGAAGATGAGCGCAAGCCGATCCGGAAATCTCATGAGAATCCGGCTATCACCGAGTTCTACAAGGAATGGGGCGAACCGGGATGCCACAAATCCCATAAGTATCTGCACACGACCTATGTAAAACGCGGACTGTATAATCAGCTGACAGATGAGGATTTTGTCGTCTGATCAAAGTCCGCACAGCACTGCGTACAAGAGGCTGCCGCATTAAGCATATGCGTTTAATGCGACAGTCTCTTTTTTCATCCAATAGGTTTTCACTATGGCCTCATAACTAATAGAATGATTGTACGCTGAAAAATACGAAAAATTCGTTTATATTTTGACAAAGATATAGTACACTATACATACAAGTTGGAATTACAGTATAGAGGAGGGTTTTGTATGTGTACACAAGGCGCGTCTTCCGGCGTGGCATTTGCCGGCACTCCTGAACAGAAGGAAAAACTGCTGGCCGTCATTGCCGAGAAGAAAAATGAACCGGGTGCGCTGATGCCGATTCTGCAGGAAGCTCAGGAAATCTACGGATATCTCCCGATCGAAGTGCAGACGATCATCGCTGAGGAAATGGATGTGCCTCTTGAGAAAGTCTACGGCGTATCCACATTTTACTCACAGTTCACCCTGAATCCCAAAGGAAAATACCAGATTTCCGTATGTCTGGGAACTGCCTGCTATGTGAAAGGATCCGGTGCAATCCTGGAAGAAATCGAAAACAAACTGGGTATTCAGAACGGGGAATGCACATCCGATGGCAAGTTTTCCATCGATGCCTGCCGCTGTGTCGGCGCCTGTGGCCTGGCTCCCGTTATGCTGGTCAATGACGATGTTTACGGCCGGATGACACCTGATCAGGTAGAGGGCGTTCTGGCAAAATATAATTAAGCCTATGATGCCTGAAATTTCCCTGAATGTACTTGATGTGGCAGAAAACTCCACCCGGGCAGGAGCAACCAGAGTAGAGATTTCCGTGGAAGCAGCTACAGAGGCCGATACTCTCACGATCGTGATCGCAGACAACGGCTGCGGAATGACGGCGGAGCAGGTCAGCCAGGTCACGGATCCGTTTTTCACGACACGTAAGACAAGGCGCGTCGGTCTGGGAGTTCCGTTTTTCAAATTGGCCGCGGAGCTTTCCGGAGGAAGTTTTACGATCGATTCCGAACCGGGAAAAGGAACGACTGTCACTGCTGTCTTCGGTCTCAGCAATGTTGACAGAATGCCTCTGGGAGACATGACGTCCACCATGCATACTCTGATCACCATGCATGAGGACACCGATTTTCTCTACCGCTTCCGCGCAGACGGCAATGAGTTTTCGCTGGACACGGCAGAAATGCGTGAGATCCTCGGAGGTGTGCCTTTTCACGAGCCGGAGATATCCGCCTATATCAGGGAATACCTTGAAGAAAACGAAAAAGAAGTATTAAACGGAAGAAACATTTAATAATACAAAGAGAGGATGAGAGCAGCATGAAATCTTTGGAAGAACTCAAAGCGATACGCGAACGGGTACAGAGCCAGCTGAATGTCCGTGATGAAGACAGCAAGCAGACACGTGTCGTTGTCGGTATGGCGACATGCGGCATCGCAGCCGGTGCACGCCCCGTACTGAACCGGTTCGCAGAGCTGGTCCAGGAGCGCAAGCTGGATGATGTCATGGTTACGCAGACAGGATGCATCGGCATCTGCAAGTATGAGCCTGTCGTCGAAATCTACGAGCCGGGCGGAAAAAAGACAACCTATGTCCATATGACCCCGGAAAAAGCGGAAGAAGTCGTGACAAGACACCTGGCAGGCGGCACACCTGTAAAAGAATATGTGATCCCGGCGTCGATCACAGCACCGCAGTAAAAGAGGAGGATGCAGGATGATTCGTTCACATGTACTGATCTGCGG
>CACZSZ010000023.1 GCA_902783945.1 uncultured Lachnospiraceae bacterium | reverse complement strand
TTCTCCGGCATTTTCTTCCCATACAAATACATGTTTTTTCCCAATATTCAGCAGTTCTTCCACATCCTCTTCGCGGATCACATGACCTCGCCGAAATGCCGGCCCTTTAAATCCGTCACGCATGACTGTGATGTCGTGGCAGATTTCCATTCCTATTGCTTCCTGTACCGGAACCTTTTTCATTTTTTCCTTCTCTCTTCTCTGTAACTCGTATCGGTCTGAAATTCTGCCGGATCCCCACAGATGCTTCCTATAGCAGAAAGCCCTCCAGCATGGTCCCGACTTCCTGCGGTCCGCTTCCTGCAGGCACGACCGCCATAACGTTACTTCCGGTCATACTTCGCAATATGATGTTCCCCTGATCCTCTGAAAGCCGGATCCCGGCTTTTCCTTCCGAGAGATCCAGCGTTCCCCGGAGAAACCTTGTCCCGGGGCTTTTTTTCGGAAACCTGTTCAGAAGTGTGACCTGTATCTGCTCCGGCAGGTACGGATCCCGGCCGCTGAGCTTCCGGAATGCAGATGCTGCGATCACATGGAAATTAGTGAGCGAAGATGCCGGATTTCCGGAAAGACCGGCTATCAGTTTCCCGTTTAGAACAGCGTACGTACAGGCCATTCCGGGTTTCATCTTTACACCGTTGAACAAGATTTTCGCGCCGGCCTGTTCCATGGCCTGCATTGTATGATCATATTTGCCGACAGACACCCCGCCGGTCATGACCAGGGCATCACAGCACTGCAGCGCTTCTGCGATGCAGGCTGCGATCTCGTCCGGAAAGTCTCCGACGATTCCCCGATACACCGGCCTGCAGCCACATTCTTCCAGAGCCGCACTGATCGTGTACCGATTCGTATTGCTTATCTTTCCGGGTTCAGGCATTTCTCCCAACTCGACCAGTTCACTTCCTGTGGAAAGCACACCGACGACCGGGATCCGGAACACTTCCGGGTGAACAACATGCTGTGCGGCGAGCATGCCGATGATACCGGTATCGATCCTGCTTCCTCTCTGTGCCAGTACAGAGCCGGCTTTGACGTCCTCGCCTTCATAGATAATATTGTCACCCGGCTTTGAGGGGGATGACAGTATCACCTCATTTTCTGCAAAAACTGTATCTTCATATTTGCATACCGCATCCGCACCCTCAGGGATGGGAGCGCCTGTCATCAGACGGACAGCCGTCCCTTCCGTGACCGGGATATGAGAAACATCTCCCGCAGCAATTTCTTCCAGGATGTGCAGTGTGACCGGATGATCCGGTGATGCCTCTTTTGTATCTTCGGCACGAAAAGCATACCCGTCGTAGGGTGAGCGGTCAAACGCAGGTACATTTTCCGCCGCGATCAGATCTCCTGCCAGAACACGCCGGAAAGAAGTCTCCAGAGGTACTTTTTCTTCTCCGACCGGAGTCACCGCATTCAGGATCAGTTCCTGCGCTTCCTGATATGTCACTTTTTCTTTCATTTCCTCTTATTCCTCGTTTTATCTGATCAGGCTGCCAATAGCAGATTTCGCATTGTTCCGCGCCAAAGCGCTACCGCAGCAGCAGTATTTTCTCCGGCGGAAAGCAGACTGTTAATTCGTCCTTTTTTATATCCTGCCAGGCCTTCTTATCCAACTCAATTCCGATTGGTGTACATTCGGGACCGGCTTCCCGCGGGCGGATCATGATCGTATAAGAAAACGGATTTTCAATCTCCTCATCCACGATGCAGACAAACCGATTCTCTGCTTCTGTTCCCGTCATACCGGGTGACAGGATCCGAAGATCATGCATCCGTATCCCCGCATAATGTATTCCTTCAATCTGCCTGTCTACAATAAGTGAGACGCCCCAGTCTTCTGCAAATATTCTGTTGTATCCTTCTTCCCTGATCTGTGAAATGTTCTTACAGCCCGTCAGCCTTGCCCCGTCCACGGTCCTTGGATCCGCAAATACTTCCTGTTTCGTACCAACAGCCTCAATAGAACCTTCCTTTATAACCGCGATCCGGTCAGCCATCCTGTATACTTCATCCCGGTCATGCGACACCAGCAGGACAGGTTTCCCGAACTGCCGGAGCGTCTCCCGCAATTCGCGCTCCAGCCGGAAACGGAGATGCGTATCCAGAGCGGAAAACGGCTCGTCCAGAAGCAAAACTTCAGGATCGTTTACCAGTATCCTGGCCAGTGCTGTGCGCTGCTGTTCTCCGCCTGAGATCTGGGAAGGATATTTATCTTCCAGACCTTCCAGGTGCATCGTATGCAGAATATCCTCTATGCGTTTTTCATTGTCTGCCTTCTTCGCACTGCTTCTGTCATATTTTGTGTTTCTTATCCCGCAGGCAATGTTTTTCCGGACCGTCATATTGGGAAACAGAGCATATTGCTGGAACAGATAACCGACCCGGCGATCCTGCGGGGTGAGACTTATCTTTTTTTCGGAATCAAACAGCACCGTTCCGTCCAGTTCAATATGACCATGATCAGGCTTCTCGATCCCGGCAATACATTTAAGCGTCATGCTCTTGCCGCTGCCGGACGCGCCAAGTACAGCCAGAATTTCACAATCTGTCGTCATATTCACTTTCAGAGAAAAACCACTCAGTTTTTTCTCAATATCTACGATCAGGGCCATAACCTTCTCCAGATCTCACATTCCACTAATCCGTCCGGCGTTCTGCGATACTCTTCCCTATATCAGTTCCGTTTATCGATCCCGTCTGTTACTGTTTTCTTTTTTCTCGAGAATATTAATTGCCAGCAGGACAACTGCCGAGATAGCAATATTGACCAGCACCCATCGCAAAGCCAGCACGTCGTCGTTTGTTCTCCATAACTGATACACTGTCGTCGAGATCGTCGCCGTTTTCCCCGGCGTGTAACCGGCGATCATGCTGGTCGCTCCATACTCGCCCAATGCCCTGGCAAAAGCCAGCACAGTTCCGGCCAGGATCCCCTGCCGGCAGTAAGGCATACGTATATGCCAGAAGATCCATGTGTTCGACAGTCCCAGCGTCTGCCCGGCGTAAGCCAGTGTTTTATCGAAGGACTCAAAGGCCCCCCTCGCCGTACGGTACATAAGCGGAAAAATGACAACAGCCGTCGCAATGATGGCAGACCACCAGGTCATCGGTACTTT
>CACZSZ010000022.1 GCA_902783945.1 uncultured Lachnospiraceae bacterium | reverse complement strand
TCTTCACCTCTCACTTTCCTGTGTTAAAAAAAATACAAACGCTCATTTTCCTATTATACATATATTCTGCGGATTGTCACCTTTTTTCTTCAAATGAGTCATTGTAAAACGCCGGAACAATCATTCTCCCGGCGTTTCCTGCATATCTGATTTACTTTGCTGTTATTCCTCAATTACCGGAACATGTATTATTCAACCACTTCGCCGGTGTCCAGAATGACCTCAACAGTCTGGGTTCCGTCGCAATTCTGAATCACATTCTGACCGATAACCTCACCTGCCGGAGCAGCTGTATCTGCCGGGGCCGGAGCCGGGGCCGGAGCTTCCTCTACCGGAGCCGGGGCCGGAGCTTCCTCTGCCGGTGCCGGGGCTTCCGCTGCCGGTGCCGGGGCTTCTGCTGCCGGGGCCGGAGCTTCTGCTGCCGGAGCCGGGGCTTCCGCTGCCGGAGCTTCCGCTGTGCTGCTGGCATTCATTGCTTCTGCTGTATGCGCCACATAGACTGCCTGCACATCCGCGATACGTCCGAGACCGCTGATCTGGCATGTTACGTTCTCAAAGGCGCCGGAAGCTTCGAACATGCTCTTCCAGGACTCTGCGTCGTCTCCCGCCATATCGTTGTTGGCATGATCGCCGGCTACGACCATCAGCGGACGAAGAACAACACTTGTGTATCCAGCGTTCTTGATTTTCTCGATGACAGCGCTGCACTCGGTATCTTCCGGTTCACCTTCCACCGTACCGATAAAGGCATTTGCATAGCCCAGAGCTTCCATCTGTGACTGCATCTGGTCATATGTCACGGCAGCTGAATGAGCTGTACCATGACCCATAAAGACAAACGCCACCCCGTCTGCAGCGGCTTCATTGATTCCGGGATAGCCGGCATCGGCAGCCGCCTGTGCGGCAACAGCCTTGGCAACCGCCTCTTTGTCGCTGTTGGTCACGGAAGCATCCTCACCGACATCGCCCAGGAGCGGTTTGGCAACCTTTACGTTCTCAAACTGACCCGCATAAGCGTCGATCGCTGCACACAGTTCATCATACTCGGCACCCTGCATCAGATGTGTCGGCTGGACCACCAGATTCTTCACACCGTTATTGACGGCACGCTGCAGAGCCTGGTCCATGTTGTCGATATACTCGCCGTCGCGTGCTTCCACATGGTTGATAATGATCTGTGCCGTAAAGGCCCTTCTGACGGACCATTCCGGATACGCTGCTTCCAGAGCAGCCTCGATGCCGCCGATGTCCTGGGCGCGGCTGTCATTGAAAGATGTGCCGAAGCTGACGACCAGAAGCTCATTCTCTCCGATCTCGTCGCCGTTGCGCGGGTTATCCGCAGAGGCATCCCCGGTATCTCTGCCGAAATAATCCGGATCGGCAAATTCGCCTTCCACAAGCTCTTTCTGAGCGTCCGTCAGGGCATCCCAGGCTTCTTTTGCGGCAGCACACTGCGCATCAGTCTCTTCCGTGCGCGCCTGCACATAGATCGCATCGATCAGGGCAGCCACATTATCTGCCGCCGCCTTGTCTTCTTCTGTCGCTTCCTCAGCTGCCAGAACGGGAGCCGCATATCCGGCTGCCATGGACACTGCCATTGCGCCGCTCAGCATAATTGCCATTAATTTCTTTTTCATTAGATTTCCTCCTTTATTACTTTCTGTTTAACTTTATAACGAGTCTCTGTCATTGTCAGATTTTCATTCTGTATGTATTTCCGGGTCCTGCCGCATTGCGGACATTCGCATACGCAGGCACCGAGCTGTAAGGCAGTCCGTACATATCATAGCTGTGCAGACTGAACTCCGGATCATAGATCAGATCGTTGATCTCAGCCCAGCCGTGCCCGGTACTGTTGAGTGCGTAGACATTGTCATATCCGATCGCTTTCGCCATGTAGGCAAATGCCGAAGCATATGTCAGGCAGTCACCTGACCAGTAATCGAAGAAATGATTCGCATATACCTGGGGCCAGTCAGATGCGGAGTATACCGGGAAATAGACCAGTACTTCGCGGAAGTTGATAAAGCTGTCGAAGCAGGTACGCAGCTTCTGTTCTTTTGTCATGGCCGCATTGGTGATGGAGTTTACGTAATTATACGCCTTGACCATAAGAGCGCCGCCCAGAGCTTCCTCGATAGTCTGTGTATAAAGGGTGCTGTCCGTAGTTCCCGGCGCATCGCTTCCCTTCGGAAGCAGTTTGATCTGAATGCTTTCCAGACGGTATGAGATCCCTTCACTTCCGCACGGGGCACCATCTTTGGCCCAGCCTGTCCAGCCGTAATTCTGCACATGAGTGCGGTACCAGATGTCATATTCGTTTTCTAACGCGTGGTCTGCACTGTAGAGCCTGATCCGGATCGCCTCCAGCCGTCTGGACTGGCCTTCCGTGCCGCTCATCATATCCGTGCCTCTCCATCCGCTTTCCCATCCGATTCCCTGGATGTGTGTTTTGTACTGAATAAAACCGGGAAGCGGCTGATCGCCGAAGCGGATGCGGATGCCTTCCAGACGCTTGGACTGACCGGTCGTTCCGGATATCGCCCCGTCACTCACATAACCCTGCCAGCCGTGGCTCTGCACATGTGTCTGGTAGGCAACAGTGCCGTGCAGGGCAGCGACGGAACGTGTCCCCAGCGGAGCGGGAGCCGCCTCACCTTTTTTCTGGATCTTAACACAGATTCCTTCCAGCCGTTTCGAATATCCTGAAGTACCGGCCATTTCATCGTTCTTTGCCCAGTTCAGCCAGCCATATGTCTGTACATGAACACAATAGTACACATCATAATCTGCGGCTGCATCACCGGTCAGCTTGATCTGGATGGCTTCCAGACGCTTGGACTGACCTTCGGTACCGGCCATTTTACCATCACTCACATAGCCCTGCCAGCCGATCGACTGCACATGTGTACGGTAGGAAATGCCCAGGCCTTCCACTCCGTCAACTTTGATCTCGATGCCTTCCAGACGTTTGGCCTGGCCGACCGTGCCGCTCACGGCACCGTTTTCTTTCCAGTCCTTCTCCCAGCCGAATGTCTGTACATGCGTGTGATAGGAGACGACAGGTGTCTCTTCTTCCGCCTGCTGCAGATCATCCTCTGCCTCTGCCTCAATGGCTTCTTCAGCTTCCTCTTCCGCAGGCTGTTCTTCTACGGCATCTGTGCTTTCCGTGCTGGCCGCGGCGGGTTCCTCCACGACGACGCTGTCAGCTGCGGGAACTATATCTTCGCTGATCCCTGCGGCCGCTGCCGGTTCTTCTGCCACAGCAGCATCATTCGCAGCAGCGGTTTCTTCCAACACATATTCTTCCGCAGCGGGTTCTCCGGCAATTACCGTTTCTTCCGATGCTTCCGGTGCCGCCTCCTGCACGAATTCCGGAACAGGCTCATTGTCCTGCGCCAGCGCCGGTGCCGCTCCTGTCATGAGCAGAGCTGCAGCCGCAAAAACACTGATCCATTTAAAACTTTTCTTTCTCATGATACGCTCCCTGTTTTCCTTAAAAGTTGAATCTGTTCAGCTGTGCTGTTCAGAAAAGCCGATACGGGCAATTATCTTTTTACATTCTATAGTCATATCTCTGTCTTTGCAAGTACTAACTGTCACGGATTTATCCGCTCCATTCCACCGTTACTGCCTTCTTATGACGGTCTCCTCCTCTGTGAGATCAACGTAAACGCGGTCGACCGGAGCCTGATAATTATTGTCATAGATCACGATCTGATTCTTCTGTCCCGGCACGAAATAATTGTCTGTCCCGATACGTATAAGCTGCTCGGGAGCAGAAATTTTACATGCCGGCGTCCCCCGTCCGCCGTCGACCCCGATAAATACCAGTATCGATTCCTCATTATAAGAAACAGCCATCTCTTCTCCGCCGCTCCAGACTCCGGCCAGGCTGTCTGTTCCCAGTTCGATCCCGTATTTTTCGGCCATTTCCCGGAACGGATTGGTAACAGCCAGTGTTTCGGGAACATCCGTCATCAGTACCAGCACACTGTAATCCGGAGAGTTCACCTCCGAAAACCAGGTTGTGAAATCGCTGCAGCTTCTGACTCCGACCCAGTTTTCCTTACTCTGCAGATGCCCCTCCGCCGCTGTGCGCGCACTGTTCTCCCACTCCTTCTGCTGCTCCGCATAGGATTCACAGTCGATATTCCACTGCTCATAGGCAGGATCATCCCGGTGATCCGGGAGATCATAGTGAGATGAAATATACTCTGCCAGATACTCTGTATATTTTTCCGCTCCCAGATAATTGACGTGATTCACATCTCCGAAATCCATTTCAAAATCCAGTCCTATATCGTCGTAATACCGGTTGAAATTCAGAAACGTGTACCCTCTTTCCGTGATCCTGTCGCCGATAGTATTCAGCAGTCCGCAGTCGTCCCCTTTCATAATAATAGGGTTGCAGATAAACAGTACCGGCAGCTTTTCTTTATCGCAATAATCCAGCAGTTCCTCCAGCGCAGCGGACTGCCGCTCGGTCAGTTCTGTCCTTTCTTCGGAAATCTCCGGCTTTTCAAAGGGAATGTGTCCCTCTGTCGGTTCAAAACCTTTATCTACATTATATACAGCGCTTCGATCCAGATTCCGCCACTGCGCCTCATCGGAAAGTGCCTCATAATTTGTGTGATATTTCAGCAGATCGAAATAATAGGAAGGAACATCCAGATCCTCTGTATCCCTTGAAAACAGATAGGATGTGATCCCCTTCCATCTGTCCGGCGAAAAAACCGGCAGCGAATCCGTCCAGTTCCTCATGCCGCCTTCCATGACATCATCCTCGATCATGGTAAACGCACGGATATCACACACATACAGAGCTGCCTCATTTGATCTGCGGCTCTCAGCTATATAGTCCTTCATGGAGTCGGCCTGACCCGACAGAACAGCATAGTTATAGGAAGTAAATCCTTCCTTTTTCCATGCGGTCAGCGGCTCGTAATACCGCAGGACGTTACTGGCCCCGTAAAACACAACATCGATCGGTCCCTGATTTCTGAACCCGCCGATCTCTTCTCTGGCCTCGCTTCCGTTTCCCCTGAACAGCCATGTCAGATTGCAGAACAGAGCCACAATGACAACGGCAAAGATCAGGAAGCCTGCTACGCGTTTCACTACATTCTTCTTCATACACTGCCCCGATCAAAATCCCTGATATATGAACGCGCCTGCTTCATAACCGGATCCGTACATTCCGTATACCAAAACGAGCACAAACAGCAGGCACCAGACCATCCACCTGAAAACGACGCTCTGCCCGGCAGCCCATATTCTGGCGTATCCGTACTTTTCCCGGAGAATGGCGACGATGATCATCAAAACAATTCCCAAAATGACCAGATTCAGGTCACGGTACGCGATCCCCGTGTTTACTATAGTCCCGTCGAAAATCACCCAGGGATTTGCATATCCTCTCACGGCAAATACCCGGAGACAATCTTTCAGAAGACCGGCTCCCCCGAAAACTCCTCTCAGGAAGAACGCGGCTCCCACTGCGTAAATGAGATACGTTCTTGCAGACTGGAACAGATGCCAGCTGAAGCTTTCCACCTTCATGCCCAGTCTTTTCGTAATCTTTTCAAACCACGGCGTCAGCAGATTTCCAAGCATCAGGATGACCCAGTACCAGAGGCTTACCCCCAGAATATAACGGTATCCTCCATGCCAGATGCCCATTACCATCCACAAGCAGAACATTCCTACGCAGTTTTTGAGGAATTTCCCCCACTTTCTGCCAAATTTCTTCTTTGTTGCCTTGCCAAAACGGATCATGGGGCCCCACTTCAGCAGCGGATACAGGACATAGTCCTTTGCCCAGGATCCCAGCGTGATATGCCATCTCTGCCAGAACTCCTGAGAGCTTCTCGCAAAAAACGGATTATTGAAATTTTCTGCCAACCGGATATCGAACAGTTCTGAAACTCCCAGGACGATATCCATGCATCCGGAAAAATCCGCATACATCTGCAGCGGATAGATCAGCAGCAGGATCCATGACCAGCAGCCGTGAAACTGTGCAAAATCCCCGTTAATGCCCGACACAATAATGCCCAGCCGCTCCGCTATCACCAGTTTTTTAAAGAATCCCCAGAGAATGCGCTGCGCACCCATACAGATATTCTGATAACTGAACGAGTGTCCTTCGAAAAGAGATTTCAACTGTCCATATCTGCTGATCGGTCCCGTCGTGAGCTGTGGGAACCAGCCCACAAAAAGGAACAGCTTCAGTGGATTCTTCTGCGGCTCTTCATTACCCCAGTAACAGTCGATGACATAACCCAGGATCTGCAGAGTAAAATACCCCATGCCAAGCGCGGCGACCGGCTGGAAAGCATTCACACCGTCCATAAAGGAAGGCTTCAGGGCACCCAGGATCTTAGCCAGTACCGGATACCAGAGTCCCCTGCCTTTTACGACCAGCCAGATCACCAGGATCACGGTTATGGCTGTCCCGGTGACAGCCCATGCTTTTTTCAAACCGTTTTCTTTCTGCTGTGCCTTACTGCTCAGGATGGACGCGGCATAGGCGATCGCGGTGACCGCGATCAGGTAGACGATCGTATAGGGCGTGGCCGCAAACCAGTAAAAAACCAGACTCAATAAAAGAAGCTCCAGCCACTGCAGCTTCTTTGGAATCACATAATATATCAGCACTCCCAATACGACGAATACCAGGAACCAAAATGATGTTATGGTCATTACTTACCCATCTCCAGGATGATATCTACCATCTCTCCCACGTTTTTCATGGTCACGACCTTGCCCATCGGGATCTTGAAATCAAACTCTTCTTCCACACCGACCACAAGATTGATATGTTCAAAGGAATCCCATCCGTCCACATCATCCGCAACCGTCTCGTCGTGAAGTTCGATAGAATCATCATCAAGCACCTCACGGAACACATTGTTCAGTCTCTCGTATACTTCTTCTCTTGTCATTTCTTTTTCCTCCGTTTCTGCCCCTGTTATTTCAAAACCAGGACCTTCATTTTTGCCCTGGAGACCGCCTTCCCGTCCTGATTCCGGATAACCACCTTCAGCATGATCAGTTTCAGATCTTCATTTTTATCGATGACCGTCCCGGTCACTGTCAGTTCATCCCCCGCAAACACCAGTTTCAGGAAGGAGATCTCATCAAAACTGTGGATCAGGCTGTATTTCCCCGGCAGATACATGCCGGCCATCGTAGAATACAGCGAGGCTGTCAGCATACCGAAGGAGGCATGTCCTCTGAACCTTCCCCCGCCGATTTCTTTCGCGAACCCGTCATCCCGGTGAAGCGGATTGTCATCGCCTGTTATCTGCCGGAAGGCGTCTTCCATTTCCACCGTCATGGTTTTTGTAAATGAAGCCTCCAGACCGGGTTCTATATCCTTCAGTGTATACTCATTCATCGTATACTCACTCATTTTCCCACGCCTCTTTCACATAGGTATATATGCTCTCCGCATCCAGCGCATTGTTTTTCCTGACGATCTTCTGTGTCCCGTATCCTTCTGCGAACATATCCCGGAGCCCTATCGGGATCACTCTTGCTTTTCCGCCGTGATACGCAAGTGTCTCGGAAACAATTCCGCCCAGTCCGCCGTGGACATTGTGTTCTTCGACGGTTATCACCTTTCCATACCGGCAGACGTCGGACAGCAGTCCTTTTTCGTCAAACGGCTTTATACAGCATACATTGACAAGCTTTACGGATATTCCTTCCTTCTCAAGGAGCCCGCAGGCCTCGTCCGCCTCTTCCAGTATGGATCCGGTGCAGTACATCACTGCGTCACTTCCTTCCCGGATCACATCCGGTACCGCCGCATCCATACAGTATTCATCCGTATAAAACTCTTTTTCATGGTTCATCCCGATCCGGATATATACCGGCCCGTCATGTTCATAAGCGATGCGCACGCACTCTCCGACCTGTTTCGGTGTCGCCGGAGACAGGACCATCAGATTGGGGATCGCCCTGAGCACCGCCAGGTCTTCTGTCGTGTGGTGTGTCGGTCCCAGAGAACTCCAGGCCAGGCCGCTGCCCATTCCGACGATCTTCACGTTCAGATTCTGAAAACAGATGTCGTCGCGGATAAACTCCATGGAACGGAAGGCAAGGAAGGCTCCCGCAGTAAATACAAATGGTTTCTTTCCGACCGCAGCCATACCTGCGGCCGCCGCTACCATGTTTTCCTCGGCAATGCCGAAATTAAAGATTTGATCCGGGAAATTTCTCCGGAACATCTCATCGTATCCGGTGCCGCTGTCCGCCAGCAGATGCAGCACGTCGTGATCCTTTTCGGCAAGCTCCATCAGTTTTCCAATATAGGCACTGTTCATTTCTTCTCCAGTTCTTCCTGTTCTATACCCAGTTCCTGCATAAAAACTTTCCGTTCTTTTCTTCCCGGAAGTTTAAAATGCCAGTTCGGATTATTTTCCATGACCGACACGCCTTTGCCCTTGACCGTGTCTGCCAGAATGATCCTCGGTTTTCCGGTACCGTTTTCCGACAATACCGTTTGTGTGAACGCTTCAAGATCATGTCCGTCAGTTTTCTGCACATCCCACCCGAAGCTCCTGAACTTATCTTCCCAGGCCGGCTCGCCGATCGTATTTTCAATAAAATCCATTTTCTGGATCCTGTTATTATCCAATATGGCAATGAGATTGTCCACACCGAAAAACGGTGCCGACTGAACGGCCTCCCAGACTGTTCCTTCCTGAAGTTCTCCGTCTCCGAGCATGACATAGACCCGCGCGAGACTTTTATTCAGTTTCAGTGCCATGGCCATTCCCAGTCCCGTGGAAAGGCCGTGCCCGAGGGATCCCGTGGTGGCCTCGATCCAGTCCGAGTCCCTCATGCAGGGTTCGCCGCCTATCCGCGAATGCACGGTCAGATAGCTGTCGACCATGCTGCCCGGTATCAGCCCCGCCTTTTCCAGCACACTGTACAGTGCAAGTCCGGCGTGCCCCTTGCTCAGGATAAACCGGTCTCTGTCAGCCCATTTCGGATTGCCGGGATCATACCGCAGGATCCCTTTTATATACAGTGCGTAAAGCATTTCCAGACACGAATAACAGGAAGCAAGATGTGCCATGCCTCCTTTATATCCCGTGATAAAGATTCTTCTGCGCAGTGCGAGAAGTTCCTGCTCTTCTGTTTTTGTATTAGCCAAATTCAGTCACCTCGTCTGAATCGATTCCGACACCGCCACAGTATGGAATGTCGTCGAGTTCTTTCATTTCTTCTGAAGAAAGTGAAAAATCAAAAACATCTATATTCTGTGCCAGTCTGTCCGGATCCGCCGTTTTCGGGATCACAGCCGCGCCTTTCTGCAGCGACCAGCGCAGGCATATCTGCGCCGCACTCTTATCGTGTCTGCCGGCGATCCCGCAGATCCCCTCATGTTTCAGGATCTGTCCGTTCCCCAGGGGACTGCTTGCCTCCACGAGAATGCCCTTTTCCTGACAGTACAGGACAAGATCATCCTGATGGAACCCCGGATGCAGTTCAAACTGGTTGATACAGGGCATGATCTCCGCACTTTTTTCCAGTTCTTCAAGATGATGCACTTTAAAATTGCACACGCCGATCGCTCTGACATATCCGTCTTTACAGAGTTTCTCCATGCCGCGCCATGTTTCGGCATTGATCCGGGCCCAGTCCGGATGCAGCTTCTTTGAGGCAGGCCAGTGCATGAGATAGATATCCAGATAATCAGTTTTCAGCTTTTTCAGAGATTTCCTGCAGGCCTCCTGAACTGCCTCGTATCCTCTGGAGGTATTCCACACTTTATCGGACAGCAGCAATTCCTTTCTGCCTATGCCCGCTGCCGCGATAGCTTTTGCGATGGCGATCTCATTACTGTAAGCTGCTGCCGTATCGATCAGACGGTACCCTTCCTCATATGCACGGCGGATCAGAACCGCCATCCTGTCTCTGTCGGTGATCTGCCACGTGCCAAGCCCCACACAGGGCAGCTGTATTGTATTGTTCAGTGTATAAAACTCCATATGCCCGGTCCTCAGAAGCCGTCACGCATGTGTTCTATAAACCATGCGCCGGGGTCACAGTACCTGAACATCAATGACATCCTGTCTGTTCTCATAGCTGTCATCGATCTCAAATTTCCACACGGAATTGCCCTCGTCATCTTCGGAAACTTTTGTAAAACCCTGTGTCCCGTAAAAATCTTTAACCATGGCATTTTTAGCCGTCGGATAATAATATCCGAAAATAGTCCTGATACCGGAGCTGCGGGCTTTTTCGACCAGAGCGTCCATCATGGCAAATTCCATATCCCGCTTCAGGACTCTGCAGCTCATGAGCCACAGTTCCATATGAAGCTCGTCCTTTCCGGGACCGTCAATCCTTCCGATGACGATACTGACAACGCCGTTGTCACCGAATTTATCTTCCAGTTTTCCATACAGAGTGATGCGCCCCGGGTCGGCAGCTACCTCCTCGATCTCGCTCTGACTGTATCTTTTCGTCGTGAGATTAAACTGATTGCTTTTGTTTGTCAGCTGGGCAATGCGGGACATATACATCGGGATAAAGCTCTGTATCTCCCCTTTCATTTCCAGCGACTTCAGATATTCCTGATAATCCGTAAAGGAAGCCTGCAGCTGCTGCCGCTTTGCATTTTGCTGATACATCTCATTCCGTTTCAGATCATCTCCGGAAAATGCCGTGACTTCAAAAAAGCCGGACTTGTCGATCGTCTGGATATAATGCTCCACACCTTCGATCGCCGGAGCGGCCACGCCGCTGAGCTGCGCTCTGATGATCTCTCTTTCTGCCGGATTATCATCCACAAACACGAAACTCTCGGGGAGCAGTGTCAGCTCCGCTGCCGTTTCCGAAAGATTCAGGCTTTTCGGATTCCAGTTGGCCTTGAAGCTTACAAAATCGCCGATCCTGAGAACACTGTCCGGTCTCTCGAAACCGGCACGGGCATTTGCTTCTTCATTTTTGGAATTTACCGTGAGCAGAACACCGAGCTCTTTGTGAAGTTTGATGTATTCCTGGAATTCACTGTAGGTCTGGGCAAGTGCCGTCTCCTGCCCTATTTCGATATTCTCCGCGCCGTCATCGCCTATGATCCCTCCCCACAGGGTATTATCAAGATCCAGATTGAACACCTTTTTGTTCTTGCCGTAAATGGATTTGATAATATTGGCCACATTAAATGACAGGTACGGTATGGCAGGTACGGCTACCGCATATTTATACATATGCCAGTAGAACGGTTCCGACCATTTATCCAGCCCGTAAGATGCTGAAATGTAGTTCACATCACATATGTAGAAATTATCGTGGGTCTGTGCATATTCATAAAAAGCACAGTTCACCATGGTGACAAAATTCACACGGCCGTGATAATCGGAGGCATCTTTGTTTCCCATCAGACGGAAAAACGGATACTCAAAGTTGTTCTGTATGACGGGACAGTGATATTTTTCCCGCAGCGAATCCCAAAGACCGGTAAATCTGCTGATCAGGGCCTCTCTTTTCCGGTCAGTTTCTTCCCTGCTGTCTGCCGCTGAAGGAAACTCAACAATGTTTCTCACGCAGGTGCATACATAGATCAGGTCGGGCGCAAATGCTTCCAGTTCGGGATTTGGGAACATGCCGTCTTCATAATACTGATTGAATTCAGATTCGTAGAATTCCGGCCTGATACCGTAGTTAAGCAGGAAAAGTTCAAGGACCAGTTTGATATTCTGTGTCGTCTCGCCGCCGAGTATGGCTATTTTTTTATCTATAAAGGTCTTTTCCTCATCGGCAAGCAGCTGTTTCCGGTATTGTTTTTTCCGTTTTATAATATTTTCCGCATCAAAAGGGTATTCCAGTTCCTTCATATGATCTCCTGCAAGTGTGAAGCCTGTCATTTAAGATACGATAAGACAAGTATATGATTCTTTGGAGACAATATCAACGGCAATGTCGCCCTGCAGAGCGTCAAACCGCCGCGCTTTATCCGGCGTTTCCGTCCTCTGTGTGATATTCAGTCTATTAACTCTTTTTTACATCCGGCAGTCATGGTATACTTTTAAATTACTGATATCAAAACAGGCAATCGGAGGTTATTCATGAAAAAAATCTGGACCAGTCTAATTCTCATTATGGCCATGCTGACAGCCGCACTGCCGGCAGCTGCTTCTGAAGTTCTTCCTGACCCGAACGCTGCTGAAACAGCTTACCTGACGGATGCCGTTTCGCCGGCTGAGGCAGCTGAAGAGATCAGTACCGTTTCGCCGGCTGAGGCAGCAGAGGAGACCGTCGGAAACGCCGCGGCCGCGGATGCAGATGAGGCACCCGGATCTGAACCTGCAGAACCGGCAGCAGAAATCAGCATGGAAAGCGGCGATGCTTCCGACGGCGTCCGGGATGCAGAAGACGCATCCCCCGAAGAGATGCTGATCCGGGATACCGAGACTGAAGAAACGCTTCCCTGCTCTGTGGTGTATTCAACCCACGTACAGACATACGGATGGCAGGATCCCGTTTCCGACGGAAAAGAAAGCGGTACTACAGGAGAATCCAAGCGGCTGGAGGGAATCCGGATCTCACTGGATAATCCCGCATATGAGGGATCGGTTGAATACTGCACCCATGTACAGACTTACGGATGGCAGTCCTGGCGCAGCGACGGAGAACTGGCCGGAACAACAAATGAGTCCAAGCGGCTGGAAGCGATCCGGATCCGCCTGACTGGTGAACTGGCCCGTCACTACGACATATGGTACCAGACACACATACAGCACTTCGGCTGGTCCGGCTGGGCTGTAAACGGGGAATCCTGCGGTTCTGCCGGGTATTCTTACCGTCTGGAAGCCATACGTATTCTTATTGTTCCCAAAGGTGACGCAGCTCCCGGAAGTACTGCCGCTATTTTTTATGAAAAAGACAACGCTGCCTCCGACGGCGCTTCCGCTTATAACGGCACATTGATCCGCTACACTACTCATGTTCAGTCTTATGGCTGGCAGAATTATGTCTGTGACGGAGCCACAGCCGGAACTTCAGGAGAATCCAAACGCCTGGAAGGGATCCGTATTGCCCTGACAGATGTCCCGTCCGGGGGAGGCGTCCGCTACCGCACACATATCCAGGGGATCGGATGGCAGGATTATGTAAATGACGGGGCTCTCTCGGGAACCACAGGCCAGTCCAGACGGCTGGAAGCCATTCAGATCGAGCTTACCGGCGCGGCAGCAGATGCTTATGATATCTATTACAGAGTGCATTCGCAGACTTTTGGCTGGCTTCCCTGGGCAAAGAACGGTCAGCAGACCGGTACCTCCGGAATGTCCAAGCGTCTGGAGGCGATCGAGATACGTCTCATGCCAAAGGGAACATCTGTCCCGGAATACAATGAAAATGCTTCTGTCATGAAGACCAACACCGTGAAGAAGCATATGTTCATCGGAGATTCACGCACCTGCTGCATTGTCAATGCCATACACGGAACAGCACTGTGGCGAAACGGCGCAACGGCCGTCGGCTGGTTCGGAAACGACTTTTTTGCATGCAAGTGGGGAGGTCACCTGACAGAAGGCGGCAACTATTTCGTGAACAGCGTCCTCAATGCCATGGGGGATGACACAAACGTATATGTTCTGATGGGCCGCAATGACATCGGTATTCCTCAGTCCCAGTATGCTGGCAATTATAACACTGTCCTTGCACAGCTTGCCGCAGCCGCTGCCCAAAAGACAAATTCCCGGGTGTTCTTCGTGACCTGCGGTCCGGATCAGGGCTACCCGCCCACACAGTTTGCCGAGTTCAATGCAGCCGTAAACTGTCCCGGCGTTCAGAAACTGGATCCCTGGAACAGTCTCGGAAAACTTACATATACAACAAATATCTTCGGCGATTTCCATTACAGTACAGAAACCTCAACTGCGTGGTACAACTGGCTGAAAGACGTCACCATGCGTTGAACCTGGTAAACATCAGACACACAAATTATAGATAAAAAGCGGAGACCTGCCCCGGATGACTTGACATACGCGTCCGGGGCAGACTGATTGAGAATTGAACAGAAAAGAGTCCGCCCAACAATTGAGAAATTGCGGATTCCGGTCAGAAAATAAGAAAGGGAGCCGGCCCAAATGGCGCCGGCTCCCTTCTGTCTTTCTTTTTTCCTGTCCTCTGCCCTTATTTACTGGGTCTGAAGTGTGCTGATGGCATCTTTCGTGCCAAGTGTAACGGTCAGGTTCACCTCTTTATACTCCCCGTTATCCGCACGCAGAACTGTCATTTCAACTTCCTCGCCGGAGCGGTAATACTTGACTTCATTCATCACATCATCAACGGATGTCATTGCCTTGCCGCCGAATTCCGTAAGGATATCGCCCTTCAGGGCACCGGCTTCCGCTGCGGGGCCGTCTTCTGCCACTTCCGCAAAGCCGACTCCCTGCGGTATACCGTACAGTTCAGCAAACTCACTGCTGACATTGACCAGGGAAACTCCCAGATAACCCTGTTCATCCTCCGAATATTTCTCCCGGGTCACCTGATTCATCAGTTCTTCCAGGATTGGCTGAGCTTTGGACATCGGGATTGCATATCCGACATTATCGACCGTCACACCGGAAGATGTATATGCGGATTTAGCCTCGTTGATACCGATCAGTTCGCCTTTCATATTCAGGAGTGCGCCGCCGCTGTTGCCGGAGTTGATCGCTGCATCCGTCTGGATCAGACCACTGGATTTGAAATCTGTGAACCCGTCATTCAGATCCAGTTCACGGTTCAGAGCACTGACATACCCGCTTGTGACCGACTGGCCGACTCCCAATGCATTTCCGATCGCCACGACCTGGTCTCCCAGCACCAGTGCATCAGAATCTCCGATCGTCACGATCTTGATCTGATCTCTGGTCTCGTCCGGAATATCCTCAAGTTTCACAGCCACAACAGCCAGATCGTTTGTCGGATCTGTTCCCTTGATCTGGGCTTCCGCCACGCTCTCGTCAATAAATCCGATCGAGACTTCCTGTGCCCCTTCGATCACGTGGTTGTTCGTTGCGATCAGCAGCTCCGTGTCGTTTTCACCTACAATAACACCGGTGCCAGCTCCCTGAGCCTCAAACTGCTGCGTCCCGAAAAAGCTTCTCATTTCCTGAACAGACATCGTCGAAATCGTGACTAACGCCGGCATGCATTCACTTGCCACCTGTGCGACAGTCCTGGTTTCTCCGGACGAAACTGCCCCGACCTCTTCCGTATCTGACATCTCGGAATCTGCTACCGACAGATGTGTTTCATTTCTTTCTTCTTCCGGTACAGCAGCTTCCGCATCAGCCTGTATCTGCGGCTGAGCCGGGAACAACGCGTTTGCTGCCCGGTTGACGCCAAATGTCACCGTACCTGCGATCAGTCCGAAAACCAGAGCCATGGCCACGGCGGTACCCCAATGACTTCCCTTGCCGGAACCAGTATGTTTCTTCGTATCATGCGGGACGTTCTGCTGTGCCTGCTGTCTCTGATAATAGTTGTAATGCGGCTGACTGTTCCACGCTGTCTGCTGATATTGCTGACCATTCTGCTGTGCGCTTTGATTCTGCTGATAACCGTTTCCGGTCTGCCCGTATGTCTGTCCGTAATTCTGCCCGTATGTCTGTCCGGTCTGCCTGTATGTCTGTCCGGTCTGCCCGTATGTCTGGCGGCCGGTATTTCCATAAGTCCGTTCATTCCGCTGTTGATTCTGCATCCAACTATATGCCTGCGGAGCAGCCTGCTGTTCCGGCTGTGTGCTTTCTGCCCGGGCTGTCTGCGGAGCGGCCTGCTGTTCCGGCTGTGTGCCTTCTGCCTGGGCTGCCTGCGGAGCGGCCTGCTGTTCCGGCTGGCTCTGCTGTATCTCATTTACCTGCTGATCAGATACACTTTCCGAAGAATTGTATTCATTTTCATGTAATTCGTTCATATCACAATCCCCTTATCTTAACTGTAGTTTATGGAACTGCCGTATCAGGCATTATACGCGCTGTTCCGTTTCTTCCTGTTTATAGCTGCCAGTCTACCGGGAAATTGTGTTCGAATTGTGAAAAGCCTGAGAAAAAAATGTGTTTTCTGTTTCTTTTATAAATCAGGAGTATCTGCTTTTCTTCCGGAAACTGCACCGGCAGGAATACCATGATTCCGGGCGCACTGCATCAAAAAAGGACCTTCTGTGATCTTTCACGCCAGGTCCTTTTCGATATTAACATACTTTCCTTTTAATCTGAAAACCTATTCATCACTCTCACTGACTTCCGCCGGAGCAGTCACCTTTTCCTTCAGACTGATATTCAGTGATACGGCCTCGTCTACTGTCACGCCTGCCGGCAGAGTAAAGCTTACAGGCACAGACATATCCCCTGCTTCCAGCCCTTCCAGATCGATCAATGCTTCAATATTATCTTCCGTGACACTGTCAAAATTCACTCCGGATCCCTTGATCCGGACAGTCAGTTCTGCCTGTCCGTAGGATACTGCCAGGTTGGAATCCAGGTTCTGCACCTGAATGTTGTCCACATCGATCACGAGTTCTTTTGTCTCATCCGACCGTATGGCGATCGTTGTCGCCGCTTCTTCTGCCGTATTGCGTGCCAGACGCATATTTTCGGGAAGAATCTCCGTCAGATTGATCTCTGCGAGCACATCTTCATAAGCGCCTTCTATATCGATCAGTTCTGCAGGCGTACTGATAATATTTCCGTCCTGCGTCAGCTTCAGCAGAGCCTGTCTGTCACCGACAACGGTGATCGTATCAGGTGTCGTGGTAACACTTTCCACGTGGTATCCCTCCGCAGGTATCCCGTGATACTGTACATCCAGCACGACATCGCTGCGGCGCTTCCACAGTTCTACATAAACCGTAATATTCGGCGTACCGCCCTCAAATGTCAGATCATCCTGGATCGTATCTTCCGAAATCTCGCTCTGATCCTTGCCGAGAAGGATCAGTTTGGCCTCCCTCGCGCTGTCCATTGTCATACCGGTAACATCAATACGCGCAACGGCAGTATCGATCTGATTGATGATAGATTCCGGTCCGTTGATCACAACCTGGTCCGGGCTTGCTGTCAGACGTCCGACTTCATATTCTTCGCTTGGTACGGATTCCCCTGTATCCACAGCCACGGCGAACGTCTTTGTCGCGATCGACTCGATCGTGATGGGGATCGTTGTTCTGGACAGTGTGATATTCGTATGAGGCACTCCCTTGCATTCCGCTCTCAGCGGGACCATAACCGGTTCACGGTCCATATCAACAATCTGTGTCAGGTCAGCTATGACCGTTATGTCATCTTCGGAAATACCTCGAAGTGTCGACCGGTTGGCCCGGACAGACACACCGACAGTCTTGTTGGCATCGTCTATATGATAGATTTCTTTGCCGCTGGCAATATACGCTTCGTTTTCTACAGTGATCTTGACGGTGTAGGTATTCGTTACGACCGGATCGTCAATATCTACCACAACATACCAGATCACGACAGCGACCAGGACAGAAATCAGTTTCAGACCGATATTATTGCGGAAGCTGCCCAGGAATTTTTTCATATTGCGCTGCCTCCTCTCTCTCTTGCCGGTCTCCTGCGGATCAGCAGCTGGTTATCCAGGAGCATTTCACGAAGTTCACTCGGCGTGACCGCGCTGTAAATCCGACCGTTCTGGGCATATGATACATGCCCCGTCTCCTCAGAGACGATGATCGTAAAGGAATCACTGACTTCACTGATTCCGACGGCGGCGCGGTGGCGCGTCCCGAGTTTCTTGCTCAGATCCATATTGTCAGAAAGCGGCAGATAACAGGTGGCGGCTGCTATCCTGTCATTTCTGATCAGAACAGCTCCGTCATGAAGCGGCGTATTGTGTTCGAAAACATTGACACGCAGCTGGCTGGAAACGACGGCATCGATCGGAATTCCGGTCTTTTCGTATTCCTCAAGAGGAATATCTTTCTCCAGCACGATCAGAGCGCCTGTGCGCTCCTCACTCATTTCATAACAGGCGCGGACCAGTTCGTTCAGCGTGTGATCGCTGAATCTCTTATTCTCATCTCCGGACCGGTTTATGGATAGAATAGATGACATGAGATTGCTCTGTCCCATACGTTCCAGCATGCGGCGGAGCTCAGGCTGAAAGATAATGATGATCGCCGTGATAGCCACAACACCGACGTTCTGCAGGAGCCATACGATGACTTCCATGTTGAACACATTGGCCAGCACGACGAACGCAATGATAAACACGATCCCCCGCAGCAGCGTATAGGACCTTGTATTCTTCATCCAGAGTATCAGTTTATAGACAAGAAATGCAAGCAGAAGTACCTGTATGACATCGATCACGCCGATCGGTTTCGGCGGAACAAGCCACTTCAGGATACCCTGCAGCCAGTTCACCAGGCCATCCACTATGTTTCCTCCCCTTCGGATCATTCAGCAGCTGCCTGGCCGGACTGAAGCCGCTGTTCAGATCCATTTCCACCAGCTGCAGCGATGGATATTACCCCTGTTCTTCAGAAGCCCCTTCCGGCTGCTCTTCAGCAGACAGGACCTCCGATGCCGGCTGCTCGACGGCAAACACGACCGCTGATTCCGGCTGCTCCTCGGCAAACACGACCGCTGATCCCGGCTGCTCCTCGGCTGCCCGGACAGATGTATCCGGCTGTTCCGACGGCGCTCTGTCGTCTTCTGCGTCTACTTCAAAGTTCCGAAGTGACTGCTCCAACTTGGACTGCAGATTGATCCCTTTGAATTTCCGGTCAATCTCCTCTTCCCGGATCTGACGGAACCGTTTGACGTCCACATACGGCATTTCAGCATCCGACTCCGCCTCAAGAAGTTCTCCCGTGCGGCTGTCGACCGGATTTCTCTTCGGAATTGCCTTTACACGATAATAATACCGATCATCTTCGAAAAGGAGACGTTCACTGGACGAATAATCCGCACTGAAGTAAAAAATCTTCAGGAAGAATGCAATGAGGATCGATCCCACTGTATTGATCAGGATCTCCTGAAAATCAAGTTCCAGTCCGATCATTCTTGCGCCGAATACAGTCAGAAACATATATGCGACAGCACCGATCACAATGCCGACTTCGTGGGCATAGTCACTGCCCAGTCTCCGTATGCCCGCCACGATCAGAAGAACTGCCACGAAAATGATGATCTGCAGGATCGTCTCCTGTGTGAGCAGCGCGTTCGGCATAGCCTGCAGCACATCCAGAAGTGAAACATCCGGCACATTCTTCAGCGGCTCTATCACAGTGTGCACGGACTGGATAAATGCCCAGGACAGAATTCCGAAAGCCACGGAAATGGAAGACAGCACGCCGCGGATCTGACCGAGACAAAGCGGGATTGAGACCGGCACGCGGCATATAAACGCCACAGGTGTCAGCAGGATCGCCAGAGCATCCTTGGGTGCAAAACGGAAATACAGCAGCGTCATCAGCAGATACAGGATGGCTGCAAAACCGCCTACTTCCACTCCGAGTCCGAAACAGTGTGCTACGATCAGAAGAACACCGATCACGACGATCCCGTTCAGAGGCAGGATCGCACAGATCACCGCCAGAATGATCAGTACGAACAGATTGTTCAGCGCGCTCAGATATCCCAGCTCATTATTGATGATCATGAAGATCATGATCGCCAGTCCGAATTTAAGCACCGGCCGTATGATCAGATCATAATCGGCATAAATGTCTTTAAGTGTTTCTTTCAGTCTGATAAGCAGATTCATTATCGTTTCTTAAGCCTCCTCGCTCTCCTCTTTGTCCTCGTCAATACTCTTGATCAGTTTGTCCTCTTCCCGGTAGATCTTTCCCAGTCTGTCCAGCTCATGCGTGTACTGCCGCACACTGTTTGCCGCACGTGTGTAGCGCAGCCGTGCGATCGTAAAGGCAATGACCGAGTAGATTCCAAGCATGATCAGATATCCCAGGATCAGTGCGATCAGAAGCGGCTGGAAATTCAGATTATTCAGATTGCTCAGCCAGAAATCCATATTATACATGACAAATACGACGAGCAGCAGCGCGAACGCGATCGTCGTAAGAAAGAAATTCCTGATCAGTGCATAGGACACAAAATCCTGTTCATAGGTTTTATTGATCCGCAGCGCCTTGTCCTCATTCTTTTTCTCGAACCGCGCCAGCGCGATCATGCGATATAGTCTGTCTTTATCTACCATATTCCAGTTTCCTCCGATGGTAGTGTACCATAAAACGATTCCCATATCCAGTCGTGATCTGTTTTCCCGGAAAACTATACGGCAAGGCAGATGCAGACCCTGTATATTTCACGTGCTCCGCACCCACAGAGCACTTTCTCCAGCTCCTTCAGCGTACTCCCGGTCGTGTAGATATCATCGACCAGCAGGACTCTGGCCGGGATTGACGCATGCTTTTTTACGGCAAATGCGTGTTTTACGTTTTCTTTCCTCTGTTCCGGCGTCAGGGCGTTCTGCGGCCGGGTATCCCTGATCCGTACCACGAGTTTCGTGTCGCAGGGAATATGCAGGAGACGGCCGAGTTCACGTGCCAGTTCTTCCGCCTGATTATATCCCCGCTCACGGAAACGGCTCCGGTGGATCGGTACCGGCACCAGAACATCCGGTCTCCAGGAACGCGGAAAACCGTATCCGGGCGGCAGTACAGATTTCTGCGCGGCACATACTATGGCTTCCGCAAAAAACACGGCATACTCTGCTCTGCCGCTGTACTTGAACCGCCGCACCGCATCGCGGTACACGCCCCGGTAAGGAAACGGTGCAAATCCGTTTTCAAAACAGAGACAGGAAATCTGGACACGCCGCCTGCATGAAGCACACAGGCCCTTTTCTCTTCCCGACAGGAGTCCGTCACACAGGGCACAGTGCGCCGGATACAGCCACCGCCGGAGACGCTCTCCCCACGGAAGCTTCGTTTTTTCCTCTCTGCCTTTTGACCTGTTCTCCTTATCTCCTGCTCTGAAAAACAGACCGCAGCTCTGTTTTATTCTTTTCAATGCAGTTCCCGGATGCGCTCTGCCAGTGTCGTATACCGGCGCTCTTCCGTTTCATTTGCGACCATATCGCGAAAGATCTGTGCGTCCCCCGTCAATACCACGCACTGTCTCGCTCTTGTCACAGCTGTATACAGCAGGTTTTTAGTCTGCAGCATCCGCGGTACACCCAGCAGCGGAATGACAACAGCCGGATATTCACTTCCCTGCGCCTTGTGGACTGTCACGGCATAGGCCAGCTCCAGTTCATCCAGCTGTTTAAACGAATACTCCGCCATGCGGCCTTCGTCGTATTCTACCGTGAGAGTCTCCGCTTCCGGACAGATCTGCCGGATGCGTCCCAGATCACCGTTGAATACGCCGAGACCCTGCTGTGCCACGATTCCGTACCTGCCGCGGATTTCCCAGGCCAGCTGGTAATCGTTGCGGATCTGCATCACTTTGTCTCCTTCGCGGAAAATACCCGAAGGTGTCTCTTTCTCTTTTTTATCCGGCCCCGGCGGATTGATATACTGCTGAAGAAACGGATTCAGGTTTTCCACCCCCAGCACCCCCTTGCGTGTGGGTGAAAGCACCTGTACATCAAACGGATCTGCATGCACGTAGCGGGGCAGCTTATCCGTCACCATTACGAGGAGGATTTTCTGGATGACCCTTATGTCATCGCGCTGCAGGAAAAAGAAATCGCGGCTTTCGTTGTCCAGCCGTACTTCTTCGCCTGCCTGGATCCGGTGTGCGTTGACGACGATATCACTTTCCTGTGCCTGCCGGAAAATATGTGTCAGCTTCACAACGGGAAATACCTCTGAGCGGATGATGTCCCGCAGGACGCTGCCAGGTCCGACACTCGGCAGCTGATTCTGGTCGCCCACAAGGACCAGCCGGGTCCCGGGTACAACTGCCTCAAGCAGTGCGTGCATCAGATAGATATCCACCATGGACATTTCGTCGATGATGATCACATCGACTTCAAGAGGATTGTCAGCGTTCCGCGCAAATTTCCCCTCGCGTCCGGCATCATCCATGGTCCCTGATACTTCCAGAAGACGATGGATCGTGGATGCCTCACAGCCGGTTGCCTCTGTCATTCTTTTGGCTGCACGGCCTGTAGGCGCCGCCAGCACGATCGACCTTCTCTCCCGTTCAAAAAAACGGATCATCGTATTGATCGCCGTCGTTTTTCCCGTGCCGGGTCCGCCGGTGAGGACAGTGAGACCGTGTTCCGCAGCCGTGACCACAGCATCCTTCTGCATGGGATCCAGTTCCATGCCGTCTTCATTTTCGATGCGGGTGATCTTCTTCCGTATCTCCTCCCTGTTCTGCGGCATCTCCACATTCAGTTCCCGGAGCATACGGGCTGTATGCAGTTCCAGAAAGAAAGCCTGCGCCGTGTAGACAAACACCCGTTCCGTTCCGTCTTCTCCGGTCTCACTGCGCACGATCAGCTTTCTGTCCAGCGTCAGATCCGTCAGGCACTTCTCCATGACCTCTGTTTCCGCCCCGAGAAGCTGCCCGGCCTGCTGCAGTAATTCCCCCTTCGGCAGATAAAGATGTCCCTGTGCCGATGCCTGTGTCAGCACATAGTACAGACCGCTTCGTATGCGGTATTCCGAGTCCGGCCGGATGCCGGCGCGCTCCGCGATCTCATCCGCGATCCTAAAGCCGACTCCGCGGATCGTCTCTGCCAGTTCATATGGGTTTTCTCTTAATACTGCATACAGCCTGTCCTGATAGTACTCATAGATCCGGATCCCCAGGGTCAGCGAGATTCCGTACTGCGACAAAAAGATCAGCGCATTCTGCATGAGTGACCGTTCTTCTATTTGCTGCCCGATCTCCCGTGCTTTTCGATCGCTGATGCCTTTGACTTCCGCCAGCCTCTCCGGTTCTTCTTCCAGAATACGCAGCGTGTCGTCGCCGAAGCGTTTCAGGATACGTGCCGCCAGAGCTTCCCCGATCCCCTTGACAGCGCCGCTGGCCAGATACCGTTCCAGCGCGACCCCGTTGGCCGGGATGGCCACCCTTACGTGCTCCGCCTGAAACTGCTGCCCGTATGTCGGATGCAGTTTATAGTCACCCTCTGCTTCCAGGTATTCGCCCTCGTTAACAGAAGCGATGCTGCCGACGACCGTCAACTCTTCTCCGGATACCGCCATCGTCAGGACGGTGTAGCCGTTTTCTTCGTTGTGATAGATGATATGTTCTACATATCCGCTGATCTTTTCACTCATATAGTCTGTAAATTTTAAAAGGTATACTATTTGGGACAGATGCCTTAGTGCTCCTGCTCAAGTCTCACCATCTGCCGGATATACTGTCCGGTGCCGCGGGCTACTGCCGTCTGCGGGTCATCGCACAGGACTGTCGGGATCCCGGTCAGCCGTTCGACCGCTTTATCCAGTCCGGCCAGCTGTGCGCCTCCTCCTGTGAGTACGATCCCGCGGGTCGAAATATCAGCAGCCAGGTCCGGAGGTGTCTTTTCAATGATCGTCCGGACCGCTTCTACGATCTGGCGCACTCTTCCCGAGACGGCTTCCCGCACCTGATCCGGTGTCAGGGAAATGGTCCGCGGGAATCCGGCGTCGATATCCCGGCCCCGCACCTCCATGCGGGTCAGCACGCCGCCCCGGCGGCGCGTAGAGCCAAGTCCGATCTTGATCTTTTCTGCAGTCGTCACGTCTATGTACAGTCCGAATGTCTCCCGGACATACTGAACAATAGCTTCATCAAACGCTTCTCCGGCAACTTTCAGTGTCTGCGAAACGACTACACCGCCCAGAGACAGCGATGCAATTTCTGTGATACCTCCGCCCACATCCACGACCATATTGCCGTTGGCACGCAGTATATCCAGACCGGCACCCATCGCCGCGCAGACCGGCGCTTTCGCGATCATGGCATCCCTGGCGCCGGCACGGTAGGTGATCTCTTCAATGGCCTGCCTCTCAATATCTGTCACGCCGCTGGGCATGCAGATCACGATCCGCGGTTTCAAAAAGTTCCGGTGTCCCATAGACTTATGGATAAAATACTGCAGCATTTGTTCCATAATGGGGAAATCCGTGATCGACCCCTCCCGCAGAGGGCGTATTGCCATGATATTTCCCGTGGCGTGTCCGACGGTCTGCTCCGCCTCTTCTCCGATCGCACGGATGGCATCCTTATCTCTGTCATAGGCCACCAGACATGGTTCCTGCAGCAGGATCCCTTTTCCTTTTACATATGCAATTACAGTCGATGTGCCCAGATCAATACCGATATCTGTTACTGCCGGCATTCCAACCCTCCTCAGTAATATTTCTTTATAACAATTTCTTCAGGAACTGCCCCGTGTAGGACTTTTCGTTTGCGGCAATCTCTTCCGGTGTTCCTTCTGCGATCACGGTGCCTCCGCGGTCGCCGCCTTCCGGACCGAGATCCAGTATATAATCTGCCGTTTTGATCACATCGAGGTTGTGCTCGATCACAACGACTGTGTTGCCGCCTTCCGCAAGCCGCTGCAGGATACGGATCAGTTTGTCCACATCCGCAAAATGCAGGCCTGTCGTCGGCTCATCCAGAATATAGATCGTACTGCCGGTACTCCGCTTTGACAGTTCCGATGCCAGCTTGATACGCTGGGCTTCGCCGCCGGACAGTTCCGTGGATGGCTGTCCCAGCCGGATATACGACAGGCCGACGTCGTACAGTGTCTGGATCTTTCGCTTGATCGACGGTATGTGATCAAAAAATGTCAGTGCTTCTTCTACCGTCATATTCAGCACGTCATAGATCGACTTTCCTTTATAATGGACTTCCAGTGTCTCCCGGTTGTATCGTTTTCCCCCGCACACCTCGCAGGGCACATAGACATCCGGCAGGAAATGCATTTCGATCTTGATGATACCGTCGCCGGCACAGGCTTCGCACCGTCCGCCCTTGACATTAAAACTGAATCTTCCTTTTTTGTAACCGCGCGCTTTTGCATCCTGTGTGGAGGCAAACAGATCGCGGATCATATCGAATACACCGGTATAGGTCGCCGGATTGGAACGGGGCGTTCTGCCGATCGGCGACTGGTCGATCGCGATGACTTTGTCCAGCTTCTCCTCTCCCTCGATACTTTTATGCCTGCCCGGGATCACCAGTGCTCTGTTCAGATCTCTCTGCAGCCGTTTGTACAGGATCTCATTGATCAGGGAACTCTTGCCGGAACCGGAGACACCGGTCACACAGGTCATGACGCCAAGAGGTATCTGCACGTCAATATTTTTCAGATTGTGTTCCTGCGCTCCGCGGATCGTGAGCCACCCGGCCGGCTGTTTTCTGTGTTCCGGAACCGGGATCTTCATTCTGCCGGACAGATAGGCCCCTGTCACGGAACGCACGCAGGCGATCACATCTTCTACCGTCCCGAAGGCCACCACTTCTCCGCCGTGTTCGCCGGCTCCGGGTCCGATGTCCACCAGATAATCTGACGCGCGCATCGTATCCTCATCGTGTTCGACGACGATCACAGTATTGCCGAGGTCACGCAGATGCCGCAGGGTTCCCAGCAGCTTTTCGTTGTCCCGCTGGTGCAGCCCGATACTGGGCTCGCCCAGGATATAGGCAACCCCGACCAGGCCGGACCCGATCTGTGTGGCAAGACGGATCCTCTGCGCCTCGCCGCCGGACAGCGAACCCGTCGCCCGCGACAGTGTCAGATAATCCAGTCCTACCTCCATCAGGAAATTGACCCGTGCCCTGATCTCTTTCAGGATCTGTCTCCCGATCAGTTCCTGCTGCTTCGTCAGTGTCATTGTCTGCAGGAACGCCGTCAGATTCTCTATGGAAAGGGTTGTGATCTCGTAAATATTTTTGTCCGCCACCGTCACGGCCAGAGAAGTCGGTTTCAGTCTCTGTCCCCGGCACTCGGGGCATGGTGTGATCCGCATAAAAGACTCGTATTCCTGCTTGCTCGAGTCGGAATAGGTCTCGCGATAACGCCGCTCCACATTGCGGATCAGCCCCTCAAACGCCACATCGTAGACTCCTTCTCCACGCTGTCCCCTGTAATGAACTTTTACGGTTTCTCCCTCTGTTCCGTAAATCAGGATATCATGGATCTTTTTCGGATATTTCTCGAACGGGGTGTCCAGGCGAAAACCGTACTGCTCCGCGAGTGCTTCCAGCAGGCATCTGGTAAAGCTGCCTTTCTGACTGCTGGACTGCCATCCCATGACGGCAATACAGCCATCGTCAATAGAAAGCGACGGATCCGGAATCATCAGTTCTTCCGCAAACTCCATCTTAAATCCGAGACCGGCACAGGCAGGACAGGCCCCAAACGGATTGTTGAAAGAAAAACTGCGCGGTTCGATCTCGTCAATGCTGATATTGCAGTCAGGACAGGAAAAGCTCTGGCTGAAACTCATAGTACTGCCGTTCATGGTATCGACCAGCAGCAGTCCGTTCGTGAGACCGAGCACCGTCTCAATTGAGTCGGTCATACGTTTTTCTATGCCCGGCCGCACGACCAGACGGTCCACAATGATCTCTATATTATGTTTCAGGTTTTTGTCCAGCCGTATCTCCTCTGACAGATCATACTGGCTTCCGTCAACCATGACTCGGACATAGCCGGACCGTTTAGCCTGATCCAGCACCTTTTCATGACGCCCTTTTCTCCCGCGCACGACAGGCGCCAGCAGCTGGATCCGGCTGCCTTCCGGAAGTTTCAGGATCTGATCGACCATCTGATCCACCGTCTGCCGGCTGATCTCCCGCCCGCAGTTCGGACAGTGCGGGATTCCGATCCGAGCGTACAGCAGCCGGAAGTAGTCATAGATTTCTGTCACCGTTCCTACCGTAGAGCGGGGATTCCGGTTTGTCGACTTCTGATCGATGGAGATAGCCGGAGGCAGTCCCTCGATGCTCTCCACATCCGGCTTTTCCATCTGACCGAGGAACTGCCGGGCATAGGAAGACAGACTCTCCATATACCGGCGCTGTCCCTCCGCATAGATCGTGTCGAACGCAAGAGAACTTTTTCCGGAGCCGGATAATCCCGTCAGGACCACAAGCTTGTCCCGCGGAATATCCAGATCAATATTTTTCAGGTTGTTTTCAGCCGCACCCCGGATACGGATAAAGGGACGCGGAGCATTTATGACTTCCGTTTTACTCATACTCTTCTTTGAAATCTTATGTTTTTCTTTTATCTGTCTCAGGCAAGCGGCTGCGGATCATATTCTGTATGGATCACAAAAAATCCGCCAGAACAGTGTTGGAAACGGAGATTCCCTTCCGTGACAGGTATGTCCTTCCGTCTTTCCGGACCAGGAACCCCATGCCGCTGTATTTTTTCAATATCTCCCCGTACACGGTATCCAGAGAACATCCGAAACGTCTCCTGAATCCGGCATCTTCCACACCTTCTGTGAGCCGGAGTCCAAGGATCATGAATTCTGCCTGCAGGTCTTTCTGGTCCAAGACCTGCACTTCATCATACTCACTGATCCCATCTGTATACCTGATAAAATCGCATGTGTTGCGGTATCTCACCCAGCGCTGAGCGGTTCCGGACTCTTCATTCAAAGGCTCCTTTTCCTCCGATCCGGTATTTCCTGCCTGCATCCTGCTGAACCAGCTCTGCGGCAGATATCCGGAAGCTCCCAGCCCAAATCCGAAGTACGGTATCCCTGTCCAGTAACCAAGATTGTGCCGGCACGCGTATCCTTCTCTTGCATAATTGGAGATCTCATACTGACGGAAACCGGCTTCTGCGAGGATTTCAGCCGTCCGCTCATACATCCGGCGCTCTGTTTCCTCATCCGGAAGTGCAGGAAAACCATTCTCCTCTGTCCCGGCCTTATCCTTTGCTGCAAATTCCGAACAGCGGTTATCTTTTTCTCCGTATTGTGTGAAGAACGGGGTTCCCTCTTCAATGATCAGGCTGTAGGCGGAAATATGTTCCGGCTCCAAAACAACAGCCTGGTGCAGTGTCTCTTCCCAACTCTTCAGATCCTGCCCCGGAAGCCCGCTCATCAGATCCATATTGATATTGTCAAAGCCGGCCTCACGGGCCAGCCTTACGCTTTCTCTGATTTCCCGGACGGTATGGATCCTGCCAAGCAGCTTCAGTTCCTGCTCTTGAAATGACTGACACCCGAAGCTGATCCGGTTGATTCCGGCTGACCGGTACATCTGCAGTTTTCCGGTGTCCACTGTACCCGGGTTAGCCTCGATCGTGATCTCGGCATCCGCACTGACAGGAAAACAGCTTCGCAGTTCCTCAAGGATTTCACCGATCCATTCTGCGGGCAGAAGAGACGGCGTCCCTCCTCCCAGAAATACGGAGACCGGCTTCACAGGATCCCCGTCTTCACAGCTTCCCGTACGCTCTGCCGTCCGGCGTATCTCCTGCAGCAGGGCATCGATATATACCCGCTGCCGTTCTTCCTCTGCCGGAAAGCTCAGAAAATCACAGTATCTGCATTTTTGCACACAGAAAGGGAGGTGAATATAAATCTCCATCAGTTTTCATCCAGTTTCAGCACGCTCATAAAGGCTTTCTGCGGAATTTCCACGCTGCCTACCTGACGCATACGTTTTTTGCCCTCTTTCTGCTTTTCAAGCAGTTTTTTCTTTCTGGTTATGTCGCCGCCGTAACATTTGGCCAGAACGTCCTTGCGGAGCGCCTTGACTGTCTCACGGGCTATGATCTTGGAACCGACGGCCGCCTGGATCGGGATATCGAACAGCTGCCGCGGGATCTCCTGTTTGAGTTTCTCGCACATCTTACGTCCGCGCTCGTAGGCCGAACCGGAAAACACAATAAATGACAGCGCATCAACCTGCTCATGATTGACCAGTATATCGAGTCTCACAAGATCACTCTGCCGGTAGCCGAGCAGTTCATAATCCAGCGAAGCATACCCGCGGGACCGCGATTTCAGAGCATCAAAGAAATCATAGATGATCTCATTCAGCGGCAGATAATACCGCAGCACAGCACGAGTCTGTTCCATGTATTCCATGCCCTGATACTCTCCGCGCCGCTCCTCACACAGCTGCATGATCGAGCCGACAAATTCCGTTGTTACCATGATCTCTGCACTTACCAGCGGTTCTTCCATATAATCGATCTCGGCCGGATCCGGCAGATTGGAAGGATTGGTCAGTTCGATCACGCTGCCGTCGGTCTTATGCACTTTATAGACAACACCCGGCGCCGTTGTGACCAGGTCCAGATTGTATTCCCGCTCGAGTCTCTCCTGAATGATCTCCAGATGCAGCAGTCCCAGAAAACCACATCGGAACCCGAATCCGAGAGCTGCCGATGTCTCCGGTTCATAGAAAAGAGAAGCATCATTGAGCTGCAGCTTTTCCAGTGCGTCGCGCAGATCCGGATACTTGGCACTGTCCGCAGGATACAGGCCGCAGTACACCATAGACTGCACCTTTTTGTAACCGGGAAGCGGTTCTTCCGCAGGCCTGCCGGCAAGCGTGACCGTGTCACCGACTTGTGTCGACGCGACATTTTTGATGCTTGCCGTGATATATCCGACCATGCCGGCTTCCAGTTTTTCACAGGGGATAAACTGTCCCGCACCGAAATAGCCGACTTCAACAACATCTTCTTCCGCACCGGTCGCCATCATCCGGATACGGTCGCCGCGGCGCACCGTTCCTTCTTTCAGCCGGATCGACACGATCACTCCCTTGTATGGGTCATATACCGAGTCAAAGATCAATGCTTTCAGCGGTGCCTTCGGATCGCCTTCCGGAGCCGGTATCTTATGTGCGATCGTCTCCAGAACCTGTTCGATATTTTCACCGGTCTTGGCGGAGATGCGCGGAGCGTCCTCTGCTTCCAGCCCGATGACATCCTCGATCTCATTGATGACACGCTCCGGATCCGCGCTCGGCAGATCGATCTTATTTATGACCGGAAAAACTTCCAGATCATGATCCAGTGCCAGATAGACATTGGCCAGCGTCTGTGCCTCCACGCCCTGCGCTGCATCCACGACCAGGATAGCCCCGTCACAGGCCGCCAGGGAACGGGACACTTCATAATTAAAGTCTACGTGCCCCGGCGTATCGATCATGTTGAAAATATATTCCTGCCCGTCCTGCGCCTTATACACCGTGCGGCAGGCCTGCGCTTTGATCGTGATGCCGCGCTCCCGCTCCAGATCCATATTGTCCAGAACCTGGCTCTGCATCTCTCTGTCTGTCAGGAGCCCCGTCCTCTCAATGATCCGGTCGGCCAGTGTGGATTTGCCGTGGTCAATATGCGCAATAATGCAGAAATTCCGTATTCTGCTCTGTTCTGTATCTGTCAATTTCATTCCTCCATAGACACCGGGTCAGATGCGGACTTTGTTGCCTGATCACCCCTCCGGAAGCCGGTCCACCCTGTTCCGCTTCTGAAGCTGTAATTATACTATTATACTCCACCGGGAACTTTCCGTAAACCGTACGGCGTACATCAGGTCAGTTTCTGTGTATGGCAAGACGCACGTCCGCAACCGTGTCTCCCGCAGAGACGGCCGCCTCTGTACTGTAAAACAATGTGCTCATATCGATACGCCACTCCGGATGGATCTGTATATCCATCATCGGAACCGCCTCCGTGTCCGTCATCGTCACCGGTGAATCCGGTCCGAGAACGGCCGGTGTTATACCTGTCTGGTATATTCTTCCGACGATCTCATTGTTATAATCCAGCATATCCTGGCTCAGAGATTCCGGATCTATGCCCTCATAGTTTCCCATCGCAAGAAAAGTATACCGTGGATCCTGCTGTGTTCCTTCCACGATCGGCTCAAATGCCCTGTCCAGATTACCGCCATTGTACCGGTACCCTTCCAGCCTCCATACAAAGGCACTGGATGACGAGGCTGATTCCAGATAGATCGTCATCCCACTTTCCGTCTGTCTCTGAAAAACATTAAGACGCCCGTCCGCCCATGTCTCCGGGAGAAAAGTTCTGACAGTATCCGCAGAGAGCCAGCCGCTTTCCGGGCTGTATTCCAGTATGTGGATCCCGACTTCTTCCCCGGGACTGCCGTGCTCCGCATCATCCAGGGTGACTGCCAGTACTTCGTCCTGACCGTCTCCGTCCGGATCCATCTTTCCCGCATACAGGATCTGCGAGGACGTGACCTGTGTCTGATGCAGGGTCTTCATCACCGGATCCTCTATAGTATACTGAATTTCAATGATGTCTTCCGTATTGCCAGAAATAGACAACACGGTCTCTGCGATCTGCATCGGATCCGCTTCATAGGCCGGACCGCCGGCCGCTGCCTCATCCGGGATTGCTTCTGCCGCAGCTTCCGTCTCATCCGGGATTGCTTCTGCCGCAGCTTCTGACTCATCCGGGATCGGTTCTTCTCCGGAATTCTCCGCCGGCTCATATCCCACGACGACGGTTTTCCATGTCTCCGCAGCAGCATCCCCGTTATTGTATTCTGACATCTCTGTGACTGATCCGCCGTCATATCTGAATTCATATCCGCTGGACAGTGTGTTGTCCAAGATTCCCAGAATTCTGTTCTGATCACACGTAATGGAAATGATGTTTTCATCGCCTCCCATATGTATGCGTCCGGCACCGACCAGTATTCCGTTCCCGTCATAATACAGGATATTGTCCGTCGTCATATCTCCCCATATATGCCGGAATCTCTGACAAATCCCTTCCGCATCATATTCAAATTCATAGCTGAATTCCGATCCCGCCAGATACGTACGGGTCTCCGGATAAAAGTAAGTAAGTTCTACATCAATTCTGTCTATTCTGTCACCGGTCCAGCTAAATTTTGATACCACTCTGCCGTCATTTCGCCATGTGCCTTCTTCCGGTTCCTCATCTGAGTTCATCACTTTGTCATGGACCATACTCTCCAGACGGCCGTCCTCCGAATAATTGAACCAGAATTCATGCGTCCACAATCCCCATTTGCACAGAATATGGTTGATCTCATTGCGGAGCACGGGTTCATATTCCATGAAGTACAGTGCGGCCGACTCCTCTGTCTCCAGATCCATGTTGAAGAAAGAATACTCCAGATACGGGAATACTCCTCTTCCGCGATTCAAATTATCCGCACCGATTGCCAGCAGATAATCCAGGTACAGGATGTTTTCCTCACTTGCTGAAATGCGCATCTCCCTGGCTGCATAGTCTGTGACTATTTCGACATCCACAGGCTGATCTGTCAGATATTCTTCCTGATACTCTATCCGCAGAGAACGAACTGTTTTCACTTCTGCGAATTCCTTTTCCTGACTTCCGTCTGATCCTTCCGTATTATCTGTATCCTGGCCTGCATCCTGTGCCTGTCCGGACTCTTCTTCCGAAGGTTCTTCTCCAGGCTGCTCCCCACTCTGTTCTTCTCCGGTCTGCTCCCCACTCTGTTCTTCTCCGGGCTGCTCCCCGCTCTGTTCTTCTCCGGGCTGTTCTCCGTCCTGCTCTTCAGATACAGCGCCGCTGTCTGTATCATTCTGCTCATCACCCGGCACTGTATTTTCCACGTTCTCTTTTTCCCGAATCAGGTTTTCTTTTTCTGTCCCGTCTTCCGTCACACCGATCTGACCGTCATATGCCTGGATCATTTTCTCACGCGGCTCTACGGCTTCCGGTCTCAACACCGACGCCGCTTTATACGCTTTGACTGCCTGCGCGTACAAAGCTGCTCTTTCCCTGTTCTGCGAAGCGGTTTCTTCTGCAGATACCGTATTCCCGGCGGGCACTACACTGTAAGTATATGCCTTCTGCATATAGGCATCACCCAGACCCATCCTGGCTTCGACATTCTTTTCGTCTATCTCTGCTGCCCTCGAAAAAGCCAGTATTGCCTTGTCATATTGCAGTTCGCTGAGATATTTCTGTCCCAGAGCGACCTGATTCCGCACGCGCTGTGCCGGAAGATGATTCCATGCCGTAAGCATGGCCAGCACCGCCGCGAGCACGACCGCGATAACCGCCAATACCATATTCACTCTGCTTTTCTTATTCTTCATACTTTCTGTTTTCCTGCTATGATTTTCCCGTTTTAAAATAATATCCGTCGTTCTTCTGTAATGGAACATTTCAGACCATTCCACTATTACTATATACGAGTTGCCGTAAAAAAAACAGACTCCCGCTGTCAAAACCGGAATAAACCAATCAGCACACAGACGTTGACTTCAACGTCCGGCTAAACTACAATTCAGATGTACCTGTTTAACTGTTCAGCTGTTTTTTATCTGTAAGAAGGAGAATAACAGAATGTCTGATAAAAGAAAACTGATCGGTGCCCGTCCTGTCATCGGGATCCGTCCCGTCATCGACGGCCGCAGAGGCCCTCTGGATGTACGCGGCTCCCTGGAAGACCAGACAATGGGTATGGCCCTGAAGGCCAAAAAGCTTTATGAAGAGAATCTCCGCTATTCGGACGGTACACCTGTTAAAGTAGTGATCTCCGACACTACGATCGGACGCGTGCGCGAAAGTGCTGCCTGCCAGGAAAAATTCCGCAGGGAGAGTGTGGATATCACGCTTACGGTGACACCATGCTGGTGTTACGGCTCTGAGACAATGGATATGGATCCGACCACGATCAAAGGTGTGTGGGGGCTGAATGCTACGGAACGGCCGGGCGCCGTCTACCTGGCTTCCGTCCTTGCCACCTGCGCCCAGAAAGGTCTTCCTGCTTTTGGCATGTACGGCAGGGATGTCCAGGATGCAGACGATGAGACGATCCCGGAAGATGTCACCGAAATGCTGCTCCGCTTCGGACGCTGCGCCGTGGCAGCTGCCTCCCTCAGGGGTACCAGCTACCTCTCTATCGGCTCTTCCTGTATGGGTATCGGCGGATCCATCATTGACCAGGATTTCATCGAAGCGTATCTCGGCATGCGCTGTGAGTCTGTGGATGAAGTCGAAGTGATCCGCCGCATGACGGAAGGGATCTACGACGAGGAAGAATTTGAAAGAGCGCTTGCCTGGACAAAGGTATACTGCAAAGAAGGTTTTGACAAAAATCCGGAATGGATCCGTAAATCTCCGGAGCAGAAAGAAAAAGACTGGGAATTTACAGTGAAGATGTATATCATCATAAAGGATCTGATGCGCGGCAATGAAAAGCTCGCAGATAAATTCCCCGAGGAAGCACTGGGACACAATGCCCTTGCCGGCGGTTTCCAGGGACAGCGTCAATGGACGGATTTCTATCCAAACTGCGATTACCCGGAATCTTTCCTCTCTACGACTTTTGATTATGACGGCGCAAGAGAGCCCTATATACTGGCCACGGAAAATGATGTCCTCAACGGACTGGGCATGCTCTTCATGAAGCAGCTCACCGGCCGCCCTCAGATGTTTTCCGATGTGCGCACCTACTGGAGCACGGATTCCGTCAAACGCGTGACCGGATATGACCTTGAAGGTCGCGCAAAGGAAGCCGACGGTTTCCTGCATCTGATCAATTCCGGCGCCACATGCCTGGACGCCTCCGGAGCGGCGGATGGTGTGATGAAGCAGTGGTGGGATGTGACGGAAGAAGATCAAAAGAAACTCCTTGCTGCCACGACCTGGTGTGCAGCTGATAACGGTTATTTCCGCGGCGGCGGTTTCTCTTCACGTTTTGCAACAGATGTAGAAATGCCGGTCACGATGCTGCGTCTGAATCTGGTCAAGGGTCTCGGCCCTGTGCTTCAGCTCGCGGAAGGCTGGACTGTCAAACTTCCTCCGGAAGTCACAGATACTCTCTGGAAACGCACCGATTACACCTGGCCCTGCACCTGGTTTGCACCACGCACCGACGGTGTCGCCGGAAGCGCTTTTGAAAGTGCCTACACGGTGATGCGCAACTGGGGCGCAAATCACGGAGCGATCAGCTACGGCCATATCGGCGCGGATATCCTCACCTTTGCTTCCATGCTCCGCATTCCGGTAGCCATGCACAATGTTCCTGAAAAGGACATCTACCGCCCGGCCGCATGGAACAGCTTCGGAACGGCAGATAAAGAAGGCGCCGATTTCCGGGCATGCAAAACCTTCGGACCGCTGTACAAATCATATAAATAAATAACAACAAAAGGTATGCCCCGGATGGACTGTATTGCCCGCTCGGGGCATACTTACAAAGGAAGGGGCCGCAAACGGCCCCTTCAAACTCAATACTTATAAGCAGTATAGCATCATTCTTCTTCGCTTTGCTGAACGGCTTCGCTCTGCTGAATAGTTTCACCCTGCTGAACGTTTTCGCTCTGATGAAATACATTGTTCTGCTGAAAACCATTATTCTGCTGCATGGGTTTTCCACACATGTTGCAGAATCTGGCACCCCTTTCCAGAACACTGCCGCAATAAGGACAGACAATTGTTCCCGGTTCAGGCGGGGGAACGATTTCCTCTACTTTTGTTCCGCAATGAGGACAGAAAACGACTTCCGCACCCAGAATTTCTCCGCAGCCCCTGCAGAACCTGACGTTTTTCGCTTCTTCACACTGTTTCTCCAGGTCGGCGATTTTGTTTTCGCTCTCTTTCAGCTGGTCCACCAATTCTTTGAGTTCTTCCGGCGTTTCCTCAACACGCATCTCGTAATACTTTCTGCCGACGGCAAGAAAGATACTATCCATCTTCTTCTGTTCCTGTGCGATCTGCATTTTGATCCCGTTAATAACAGATGCGTTTTTCGCCCTGTTCATAACACTGTTTCCCGCTGAGGAAATCTTTCTTCCGATATCATTGAAATCCATCTGTTATCTCCTTTAAAAATCTTTCTGTCTCTTCCTTTTTCTGTTCGAACTGTGTTTTTGCTTCCGCACTCTCTGCGGTTTCTGCCTGCCGGGCGTAGACAGCGATCAGCCTCTCATAAGGTTCAGCTGCTCCCGGTGCCGTCACCGCTGCGTTCTGATAAGCCTGTACAGCCCGGTCATAGTACACTTCTGACTCCTGCTGCACTTCTGTTCCGGCTTTTTCCTGCTCTGTTCCCGCTTTCAGTGCACAGGCATCTCCAAGATACAGCCATGTTTCGAAACTGTTTCCATCAATGGCTGCAGCCTGCATGAACATCATTATTGCATCATCGTAACGAGCTTCATTTAAACATCTCTGGCCGGCATACAGCTGCCGGTACAGGCGCTGCCGTGGCAGAGTCTGCCAGACCACTATGATGGCCAGCATCACCATCAAAAGTACGGCAAACCAGATCAGATACGGTGTGCTCCTTTTTTTCATATCAGAAGATGATCTTTGTGGGTTCATCGATCTGCTCTGCCTGACTGACATCATATCCGCACATCATACAGAACTTGCTGCCTTCGATAAGATCCGCGCCGCAGTTCGGGCATTTTGCCTTTACCTGCGGAGCCGGCGCTGATCCGGGACGGACCACCGGTCCTGTTCCTGCACCGCAATAGGGACAAAATGCCGATCCTTCATTGATCATCTTGCCGCAGGAACGGCAGGAAATCTTTGCCGGCATATCATTTCTGACATAAGCCCTGTCCGCACTGCTGCTGTAATTTCCTG